>JBCECW010000181.1:3598-7247 GCA_039207785.1 Pseudomonas sp.
GCTGAGAAGTTGCCGGTATCGGCGGTTACGACAAAAGCCTTTAACTTCAACAGCATATCCATGGTGCGCGGCCTGCATAAACGGGAGTCAGAGGGTCAGTTCAGACTCGACGGCGCGGCGGATTTCCGGGATGGCCCACAAGCGATCATGGTGCGCCTGGCAGTCTGGACCCAAGGTGCCGATGCCGTTGAGCACCGACCAGTGCTCCAGGTAGAACAGCGCAAAATCCGCAATGCTAAGCCGCTCGAAAAGCCAGTCCTTGCCGTTGATCTGTCGTTCGGCGCGGTCCAGCCCGGCTTGGAAAATCTTCAGGCCCTGGGCTTTCACCGCCGGATGGTCGGCTTCGCTGGGGGCGAATTTTTCTGGCCGACGGGCACGAGTGTAGCCTTGCATGTGCACGGTAGATACCAGGTGTTCGGTCATTTCCAGCACGCGGATCTCGCCTTCGATATCGCTGGGGATCAAGCCCAGCTCGGGATTGCTGCGTGCCAGGTACAGGGCAATCACCGGAAACTCTGTCAGCAGCGAACCGTCGTCACGGATCAACGCCGGCACTTTGCCCTTGGGGTTGATCCGGGTGTAGCCCTCGAATTCCGGGGTATTGGCGCGGGCGGCCTTTTCGATGGTGAAGGGTTTGCCGATCAGGGCAAGCAACGCATGGATGCCGATCTGGCAGGCGCCGGGCAAGAAAAACAGCTTCATAAACAACTCCAGAAAAGTAAGTGCGGCTAAACGATCAGGGTTTCCAGCACGCCGATACCGTGCACGCCCGCCTCCACCCGGTCGCCGGGCTTGAGGTACCAGGGCCGTGGGTCAGGCTTGTGATGCAGGGCCACGCCCTCGGGGGTGCCGGTGCTGATGATGTCGCCGGGTACCAGGCCAAAACGCGACCAGAACGCCACCAGTTGCGGGAAGCTGAAGATCAGATCACGGCAGTCCGCGTGCTGACGCAGCTCGCCATTGACCTTGAGCCACAGCACCAGGCTGGTGGGGTCTGGCACCTCATCGGCGGTGACGATATAGGGGCCGATAGGACCAAAGCCGGGGAAGTTCTTGCCCAGCATCAGCAGGCCGTTCTGCATCTCGCGCAGCTGCCAATCGCGCGCCGACAGGTCGTTGAAAATCGTGTAGCCAAAGATGGCGCTGGCCGGGTCAATATCACTGCCGGCATCCATGGCCTTGCCGATCACCAGGGCGACTTCCACTTCGTAGTCGAAATCCAGCACATCGGCCGGGCGCTTGACCTCGCTGTTATGCGGCACCAGGGTGCGCCCCAGCTTGATAAAGCCGGTGGGAAAATCGCTGTGCAATTTGCTCGCGGTGGCGGCGTTGCTTTTCGACTCCAACAGATGGCGGCCGAAATTGCGTCCGGCGCAGAAAATCGACTTCTCCGGCACCGGCGTTAGCCACTGCACCTCGCGCGGGTCATCCATCCAGGCCGGGTCCTGGCGTTGCACTGCCCAGGCCAGCAGCTCGCGGGTGGCGTCCATCGCCGCGTCGCCGCCTTCGATCAAGGCCATCACCGTGGCCGGCGTGCGCGAACTGCGGCGGGCGGCGGCGACCTTGCCGACGTCCACCAGGGTTTCCAGGCCACCGACAAAGCTGACCACCCCCAGGCGCTCGCGCCCGGCTGCCGATTGGTAACGGGCGATTTTCATGCTGCCAACCGCGCCAGCAGGTGCTTGAGCAATTGCACTTCGCTGGGGTCCAGGGCGCCCTGCACATCGGCTTCGCTGGACTTGCGAATGGCGATCAGCTCCAGCACCGCCAGGCGCCCTTGCGAGGTCAGGCGCACGGTCGCCTGGCCATCGGCGGCCACCACGTTATGCAACAGGCCACGCTCGATCAGGGTTTCGACTATAGCGGCGGAAATGCTACGGCCACGCACCTTTTCACTCAGGGCGACGATATCCGGCACACACAAGCCGTCCTCGCGACCAATGATGCTGAGCACCGCATATTCCTCGGCGGTCCAGCCATTGGCTTCAAGCTTTTCAATCACCGTGTTGCGGGTCTGAAAGTAGGCATTGGAAACCTGGTACAGCAGGTCATCGGCCGACAGGTTGCTGAATGCATCCGTCGACTCGGCAGGTGCCGTCGGCTGCTTGGGCAGCAACATGCCGTAGCGGCCACCATGGAACACCAACGGCTTCTGCGCCGAGTGATTGAAGTCGACGATCTCGCCAACAAAAATCACATGGTCGCCACCCTCGTACTGGTAGGCCAGCTTGCAGGCAAAACGGGCCATGCAGTCTTGCAACATCGGAATACCGTCCGGGCCACGGTCCAGGGCCAGGCCGGCAAAGCGGTCGATACCTTTGCTGGCAAACCGGCCCGACAAGGCCTCTTGCTCGGCGGAGAGAATATGCACGGCAAAGTGCCCGCTGTTACGGAACGCCTCCATATTCAGCGAGGTACGCGCCAGGCTCCACAGCACCATGGGCGGGTCCAGCGATACCGAAGAGAAACTGTTGGCGGTCAAGCCGATATCGGTGCCGCCCTCGCCCGCCGTGGTGACGATGGTGACGCCGGTGGCAAACGAGCCAAAGGCATCACGCAGGGCTCGGCCTTCGAAGCGGGGAGCGGCCGGTGGGGTTGCTGTTTGTGTGGTCATGCTCAGGCCTCGTTCTTGTTATAGCGAGCGGTGCCGCCCTTACAGGGCGGCCTTGGCGGCGCGAATCCGGGCTTTCTCGGCCAGGTAGGTTTCCAGGGTTTGCAGCGGGCCGCGCTCGTGGTCCAGCTGCTTGGTCGGGCTGCCGCCAAAGGGCGTGGTTTCGTTGAACCAGGCCTCTTGCGGCGGCAGGCCCCAGCGCAGCGACAGGCCCGGCTTGCGCACATCCCAGGCCACCGGTTCCACCTCGATATCGATCAGCAGGTAGTGATCGCAGAACAGCTCCACGCGATGGCCATCCGGGTCGCGCAGGTACACGAACATCACCCCGGCCGGGCCATGGCGACCCGGGCCGCGCTCCACCACATCGCCCATACCCAGGTTGCCGGCGATATCGCAGGCGCGAATGATGCTGTCGGTGCCGGATACGGTGTAGGCAAAGTGGTGCAGGCGCGGGCCCGGGTTTTCCAGGAACACGATGTCCTGGGTGCCGGGTTTGCGGAACATAAAGGTGGCGATCAGCTTGTCGTCCAGGGCCATATATTCGGAAATACGGAAGCCCATCTCGGCGTAGAAGTCGGTTTGCTCCTGCACGTTCGGCGCCTGGATCTGGTAGTGGTCAAAGCGCATGGCCGCCCCACCCTTGAAGTCCTGAAACTGGGTGTACAGGCGCGGCGTGGTCGGCATGGTGGCGCACAGTTGCACCGGGGTGCCGGCCGGGTCGTTGACCAGCAAGGTGCGGCCCTGGTGCGGCACCTCGATAAAGCGCGCCGGCAGGCCTTTGCTTTTGTAGAAGTGCGCGGCCTTGTCCAGCTCTTCCTCGGTGTACACACGGAAACCGATGGCTTCGGCCTCGGGTGCGCCGTCGTGACGCTTGATCACCAGACTGTGGTGGCACACCTCTTCCAGGCCGCGGAAGTACAGGGTGTCGTTGTCGCGCTCGGTAAGCACCAGGCCAATCACTTGCTCATAGAAATCGCGACTGGCTTCCAGGTCGCGCGAGGTGATGATGGCGTGGCTGGAGCGGGTGCTGGCGCT
>JBCECW010000182.1:0-7230 GCA_039207785.1 Pseudomonas sp.
CACGATGGCCTACATCATCTTCGTCAACCCCAACATCATGGCCGACGCCGGCATTGATCACGGTGCGGCGTTTGTCGCCACCTGTATCGCCGCGGCGTTCGGGTGCTTCCTGATGGGCCTGTACGCCAACTGGCCGGTTGGCCTGGCACCGGGCATGGGTTTGAACGCGTTCTTCACCTACACCGTGGTTGGCACCATGGGCTACAGCTGGCAGATCGCGCTGGGGGCGGTATTCCTCTCCGGCATCCTGTTTATGATCCTGACCTTCTCGCGTATTCGTGAATGGCTGCTTAACAGCATCCCGGCGAGCCTGCGCTTTGCCATGGGCGCCGGGGTCGGTCTGTTCCTCGGCCTGATCGGTCTGAAAACCGCCGGCATCGTGGTGGCCAGCCCCGCTACCCTGATCAAGATGGGTGACCTGACTGCCGCTGGCCCGCTGCTGGCTGCCGTGTGCTTCCTGATGATTGCCGTGCTGGAATACCACCGCGTATTCGGCGGCATCCTGATCAGCATCCTCACCGTTACCCTCGCAGGCTGGGGCCTGGGTGTGGTCGAGTTCGGCGGCATCTTCTCCATGCCACCGAGCCTGGCACCAACCTGGCTGGCCATGGACGTTGCCGGCGCCATGAACGTCGGCATGATCAGCGTGGTGCTGGCCTTCCTCTTTGTGCATATGTTCGACACCGCTGGCACCCTGATGGGCGTTGCCCAGCGCGCCAACCTGGTGGACGACAACGGCCATATCGAAAACCTCAGCAAGGCCATGAAGGCTGACAGTACCTCCAGCGCCTTTGGTGCCCTGGTTGGCTGCCCGCCAGTGACCAGCTATGTGGAAAGCGCCGCTGGCGTAGCCTCGGGTGGTCGTACCGGCCTGACCGCCGTGACCGTGGGCGTACTGTTTATTGCCGCGATGTTCTTCGCCCCGCTGGCCGGCATGATCCCCGCCTACGCCACCGCCGGCGCCCTGATCTATGTCGCCATGCTGATGATGAGCGGCATGGCCCATATCGACTGGGAAGACCACACCAACACCATCCCGGCCATCATTACGGTGGTGATGATGCCGCTGACCTTCTCGGTCACCGATGGCCTGGCCATGGGCTTTATCACCTTCGTGGTGTTGAAGCTGGCCACCGGCAAGCACAAGGAAATCACCCCAAGCCTGTATGTGCTGTCGATTATCTGCGCGGCGAAATTCGCCTTCTTGTAATCTCCGCTTCGCGCACTACCAAACCCCGGCGTTCGAGCGCCGGGGTTTTCTGCTTCTGGAGAAACCTAAATGACGTTGGAAACCTGGCTGCTGTTTACCAGCGCCGCCCTGATCGTGATCCTGATTCCCGGCCCGTTGTCGCTGCTGATGGTCAGCAACAGCCTGAACTACGGCCTGCGCCGTTCGGCACCGGCGTTTCTCGGTGGCGTGAGCGCCTCGATCTGTTTGCTGAGTGCGTCCGCGCTGGGTCTGGGCGCCCTGCTGCTGGCCTCGGAAAAACTCTTTAGCGTGCTGAAAGTAGTGGGCGCGCTGTACCTGTTCTATCTCGCCTACCAAAGCTGGCAGGAGTCGCGCCAGGCCGCCAAACCGGCCACCGCCGATGACCAGCCGCTGGCCGCCCCCAGCGCTCGCAGCATGTTTCTCAAAGCCTTTGGCCTGGGCGCCAGCAACCCGAAAGACATCCTGTTTTTCGCCGCCTTCCTGCCGCAATTTATCAGCGCCGATGCGCCCATGCTCAACCAACTGGCCGTGATGATCGCCACCTGGGCGGTGCTGGATCTGGGCTGCAAGCTGTTCTACGGCCTGAGTGCCCGCGGCGCCGCCACGTTTCTACGTTCGGGCAAGGGCCAGGTGTGGTTTAACCGTATCAGCGCCGCGCTGTTTGCCGGGGCCGGCACGGCATCGCTGCTAAGCCGTTAACGAAGATACAGATCTCCGCAGGAGCGGCTTTAACCGCTCCTGCGAATAATGCACGGGCGTGCATATATACCGCCGCTATCCGCTTTATATAAATCCCCCAACTTTCAATTAAATCCACAAACACCTGTGTGCTTGGCAAAAGGTGCTATCGGAAGCGTATGACATACGCCTATTTGCCACCTTATCTACCATCGCTCCCCTCGAATAAATCAACGTACTTCTGATTATTTGCCAGGAGCGAATATGCCTTCCCCGAATAAAATGCCGCTGCAAGTCTGGATATTAACGTTATCGGCCTTTGCCATAGGCACTGCCGAATTTGTAATTGCCGGAATTCTTACCCAGGTCGCCGAATCACTGGCCATTTCCGAAGGCCAAGCCGGCAACCTGATTACCGCCTATGCCCTGGCCATTGTTATCGGCGGCCCCCTGCTTACCTTATGGCTGGCCCGCTTTGACAAGCGGGCGGTGCTGATCGGCCTGATGGTGTTGTTTGTGCTGGGCAACCTGTTGTCCGCACTCGCCACCGACTACTACCTGCTGCTGGCCAGCCGGGTCATTGCCGGCCTGACCCAGGGGCCGTTCTATGGCATCGGCGCCATCGTTGCCACCCGCCTGGTCAGTGAAAAAATCGCCGGCCAGGCCGTGGGCCAGATGTTTGCCGGCCTGACGCTAGCCAATGTGCTGGGCGTACCCGCCGGCACCGACAGGCCGTGCCAGAACGTGACCACCACCGGGCTATTGGCCCTGGTTGCCGTGGCGCTGGCCATTCCCAGCCAGCCGCGCCAGCAAGCGCCCTCGCCGCTTGCCCAGTTGCAGGCCTTTCGCGGCAACCTGCTGGCCAGCCTGGCCATTACCGTATTGGCCTGGACCGGCTTTATGACCTACTACGGCTATATCGCGCCCATCGCGGAACAAGTGGCTGGTTTTGACCGCAACGCCGTCACCTGGTTATTGGTGATCGTTGGCCTGGGCTTATTACTGGGGAATAAGTTGGGTGGCCTTACTGCCGATAGCCACTTGCGCGCCTCATTAATCGGCTGGCCTGTTGCAATGATTGCCACACTGTTTATTGCCGGCTTGGTCGCTCCTTATAAATGGCCATTGGTTGTTATCAGCTTTGTATTTGGTGTAACGGCATTTGCCAATGTCGCGCCGATGCAAATGCGCGTTATGAAATATGGCACGGCAGCGCCAGAACTTGCCGCCACGGCCAATATCTCGGCATTCAATATTGCCAATGCCCTGGGCGGCATTATTGGCAGCGTGGTAATCGACAGCCACTTGGGCGCCGCCGCCATTCCATTTGCCGCCATGGCGGTGCCGGTACTGGGCGTTGTTTTTATTCTGAGCCAGGAGCGCGGCGCGGCTCGGCCGCCAATATCCGCAGGCGACACCTCGCACGGAGACCAACCATGAGTCCGGCCCTGACGGTGTTGCGCCGTCTGAGCCTGACCATGGCACTGGTGATAGCGGCATGGGCCTGGAGTCTTCAGCTCAGCATCGCCACCACACTGTGGTTTGCCCTGGCCAGCAACGCCTGGCTGCTGCTGATGCTGCTTGCCGCCGCCTGGTTGCAAGCCGGCAGCCTGCGTGCGCTGGGCGCCCTGCTGCTGTGTGTGGCAACGGTGGGCCGGCTGTTTAGCACGCTGCATACCGCAGGCCCTGCAACTGCCTCCTCCCGCGACCTGCTGTTGCAGGTAGAAACCGGCCCCGGCGTGCCGGGCTTCGGCTGGCTATGCCTGGGGTTGGGGGCACTGCTGCTGATGCAGTTCGTGTTGCTCGCCGGGCAGCGGATAGCCCGTACAGCCGCGCGCGCCGCCGTACAACACTGGGTATTGGTGTTTTTGCGCCTGTATGTCGGGACGATGTTTGTGCCGCACTTTGCCGGCCATCTATTTGCCGGGCCCGAGGCGTTCAGCATCTACCGCCAATACTTCGCCAGCCTGCAACTGCCGGCTGCGGCGCTACTGCTGGTATTGGCCGGTGTTACCGAGCTATTGGTGGCCGCAGGCCTGGTACTGGGTATCGGCACGCGCCTGGCGGGGCTGGTGGGCGCCGGTTATCTGCTGCTGACCCTATGGACCGGCGGGCATCTGCGTATCGGCTATGTATGGATATTGCCCGACGGCGGTTATGAATTCGGCCTGCTCTGGGCCGTGCTCTGCGGGCTGTTCGTGCTGGTCGGCAATGGTGAGCGGCGGCCATCCGGCCCGGCGTTGCCGCCGAGCCAGAGCTACCTGCACCGCGCGGTCTAGCTGCCGCGGTAGGTCGAATAGCTGTACGGCGAAATCAGCAGGGGCACGTGGTAGTGGTCCTGCCCGGCGTCGATACCAAAGCGCAGCACCACGACGTCGAGAAACGCTGGCTCCGGCAATTGCACGCCACGTGCGCGGTAGTAGTCGCCCGCGTGGAAGTGCAACTGGTACACACCCGAGGCGTACTCTTCGCCTTGCAATACCGGCGTGTCGCAGCGGCCATCATCGTTGGTGTGCAGGGTGTTGATCAGAACCACGCTCGAGCCTTCTACGCGGTACAACTCAACCTTGATATTGCTACCTGGGCAACCGTGTGCGGCGTCCAGTACATGCGTGGTTAAACGTCCCATCGCTATCGGGCGGCTGGGCTGGGCCAGCTGCCACGCCTCCTCTATGCAAGTGAATTCGGAACGCCGAGCCGGCTTGGCCGCCGGGGCGCGGTCGGAGCATAACACGGGCACCTATATTTTCGAGACATTCCCGATAAAAATTGTACACAATCAACACGAACAATTTGTCTGCCACATTCCCGCCCACTCGCCCCGCGCTTTTTCCAGCGCTGCACCACAATGGCACGCCGGCCAGCCCCACGCGGGCGTTGAGCTACGCTGTATGCGAGCCAGTAAATGGAAAAAACAGTGAAATTGCCCATTTACAAAACACCTATCACTTTGTATACAATCACTCCATCACGGTCACCCAGCGCCCACCCGGCAGTTGCATCGACCGCCCCATTCACAAGAAGGAACACCTGCAGTGAGCGCTGACTACCCTCGCGACCTGATCGGTTACGGCAACGACATCCCCCATCCGCACTGGCCGGGCAATGCCCGTATCGCCATTTCCTTTGTGCTCAATTACGAGGAAGGCGGTGAGCGCAATGTGTTGCACGGCGATAAAGAGTCGGAGGCCTTCCTCTCGGAAATGGTCGCCGCCCAGCCGCTGCAAGGTGTGCGCAATATGAGCATGGAATCGTTGTACGAATACGGCAGCCGTGCCGGCGTATGGCGCATTCTCAAGCTGTTCGAAAAGACCGGTATTCCCCTCACCGTATTCGCCGTAGCCATGGCCGCTCAGCGCCACCCGGATTTGATCCGTCAGATGGCCGCTGCCGGCCACGAAATCTGCAGCCACGGCTACCGCTGGATCGACTACCAATATATGGACGAGGCCCAGGAGCGCGAGCATATGCTCGAAGCCATCCGCATCCTCACCGAAATCACCGGCGAGCGCCCGGTTGGCTGGTACACCGGCCGCACCGGCCCGAACACCCGCCGCCTGGTGATGGAAGAAGGCGGTTTTCTCTACGACTCCGACACCTACGACGACGACCTGCCCTACTGGGAACCCAACACCCCCACCGGCAAGCCGCACCTGGTCATCCCCTACACCCTGGACACCAACGATATGCGCTTTACCCAGGTGCAGGGTTTCAACAGCGGCGATGACTTCTTCAATTACCTGAAAGACGCCTTCGACGTGCTCTACGCCGAGGGCGGCGAGGCGCCGAAGATGTTGTCCATCGGCCTGCACTGCCGCCTGATCGGCCGCCCTGCGCGCCTGGCATCGCTGCAACGCTTTATTGAATACGTGCAGGGCTTCGAGCAGGTGTGGTTCGCCCGCCGCGTCGATATCGCCAAGCACTGGCACGCCACTCATCCCTTCAAAGCAGAGAGCGCGAAATGAGCCGCTTCCAGACCCTGACCCCGTCCACGCTGAGCCGCGACGCCTTCGTTGCCGCCTTTGCCGATATCTATGAGCACTCGCCCTGGGTGGCCGAAAAGGCCTTTGACCTCGGCCAGGACAGCAGCATCGACAGCGTCGACGGCCTGCATGCACGCATGGCGGACATCCTGCTGAGCGCCGATCACGCCGCCCAACTGGCGCTGATCAATGCTCACCCGGACCTCGCCGGCAAAGCCGCCGTGCGTGGCGAACTGACCGAAGCCAGCACCTCGGAGCAATCCGGTGCCGGCATCCACGAATGCACGGCTGAAGAGTTCCAACGCTTCACCGAGCTGAACGACGCCTACAAAGCGAAGTTCGCGTTTCCCTTCATCATGGCGGTAAAGGGCAGCAATCGGCACCAGATTCTCGCGGCGTTCGAGGAGCGCATTCATAACTCCAAGGACGCAGAGTTCACGCGGGCGCTGGCCGAAATCAACAAGATCGCGCTGTTCCGTCTGCAGACCTTATAAGGCCTGCAACACCTGACACCGCCACCTCTCCACGCCATCACTAAGGCAGACATTTATGAAAGCTTACGCCGTACCCTTCGAGAAATACGTCAACCTCGCCGACGCCCGCCTGGGCACCAAAGCCATCTCGGTAACCGATGACTGGTTCGCCGACGTCAACCGTCTGTTCCAACCCACCCCGGCGGTGTGGAAAGAAGGCGTGTTCGATGACAACGGCAAGTGGATGGATGGTTGGGAATCGCGCCGCAAGCGTTTCGAAGGCTACGACAGCGCCGTGATCAAACTGGGCGTTCCCGGCTCGATCAAAGGTGTGGATATCGACACCAGCTTCTTCACCGGTAACTTCCCGCCGTCGGCGTCCCTGGAAGGCTGCTTCGTGGCCGATGGCGACCCGAGCGATGCCACCGAGTGGACTGAAGTACTGGGCGCCGTGGAACTGCAAGGCAACAGCCACCACTACCACGAAATCGCCAACAGCCAGGCGTTCACTCACCTGCGCTTCAATATCTACCCGGACGGCGGTGTTGCCCGTCTGCGCGTATACGGCGTGCCGTTCCGCGACTGGTCGAATGTCGGTGACAACGAGCAGGTCGACCTGGCCAGCGCCCTCAATGGCGGCCGTGCCCTGGCGTGCTCCGACGAACACTTCGGCCGTATGAGCAACATTCTCAACCCGGGCCGTGGCATCAACATGGGCGACGGCTGGGAAACCGCCCGCCGCCGTACCCCAGGCAACGACTGGGTAATCGTCGCCCTCGGCCATCCGGGCGAGATCGAACGCATTGTGGTCGACACCCTGCACTTCAAAGGTAACTACCCGGACAGCTGCTCAATCCAGGGCGCCTTTGTAAAAGGCGGCACCGAC
>JBCECW010000183.1:0-7206 GCA_039207785.1 Pseudomonas sp.
GATCAAGCAAGGCGCTGTATTGCGCCAGTCCTGTCTGGGTTTCCCGTACCGCATTGAGTACCACGCCATCGAAATGCGCCAACGCCGCCTGGGTGCTCGCCTCGGCTTCGCGAATGCGCGCGCGGGCGCCATTGGTGGGAATGGTCCAGCTGATCAGAGGGCCAAAGCCCCAGCGGTTGGTGGCCGGCTCGCCCAGGTGGTCGAGAATGCCCACCGAGCCCACGGTCGCACCAATGCTGATAGTCGGATATAGCTGCCCGGTCGCCACGCCAATCCGGGCAGTGGCGGCTGCCAGGCTGCGTTCGGCCTGACGGATATCCGGGCGGCGTTTAAGCAATTCGGCACCGTCACCCACCGGCAGTAGCTGGGCGATATGCGGCAGCTCGGCGCAGTCACTTACCCCGGCGGGCAATTGATTGACCGGCTTGGCCAGCAGCATCGACAGGGTAAACAGGCCCGCCTGTTGCGCCGCGTCGTAGCGTGGCATTTCCGCACGCAGGGATTTGAATTGAGTTTGCGTACGGGTGACCTGGGTTTCATCACCGCGCCCGGCATCGCGCAAGCGCTGCACCAGGGTCACGCCCTCTTGCTGCAGGTCCAGCGACTGCTGGGCAATCTCGCGCTCTTCATTGGCCGCGCACACCTGGGTATAGGCGCGCACAACCTCGGCCACCAGGGTGATGCGCGCAGTATCTGCCGCCGCCTGGGCGGCATCGGCATTGGCTTGCGCCGACTCGATGCCGCGTTGCAAGGTGCCCCACAGGTCGAATTGATAGGAGGTGCTGATCGAGCCGCTGCCGATATTGGCGACCGGCACCTTCTGCTCCAGCAGAAAGGCTTCGCCCGACTCCTGCAAGCGTTCGGCACCAAACTTGGCGCTGCCGCTAAAGCCACCTTCGGCTTGCGCTTCTTCTACCTGGGTACGGGCGCGTGCCAGGTTGGCGGCGGCCACGCGCAGGTCGGTGTTGCTGGCCATGGCCTGCTGCACCAACTGGTCCAGGCGCGGGTCCTGGTAAAGCTTCCACCAATCAGCCGGCACCGGCGCCGACACGACGTCGTTATTGCCCGTAGCCAGTTGGCCCTGCAGGTCGGCGCGCTGGATGGCGGCATCGTCCGGCAGGTGATAATCCGGGCCCACTGCCTGGCAGGCGGACAACACCAGGCCAAAGCCGGCGGCCGTCAGTAAACCGCGCGCGGCGTGGCCGTTCATTGCGCGCTCTCCGCCTTGGGCTGGCTACCTTCGATAATCGACACCGTGGCAGTACGCCCGGCAATCATCCGGAAGTCGGCCGGCACTTCATCAAAGGCGATGCGCACCGGAATTCGCTGCGCCAGCTGCACCCAGCTGAACGCCGGGTTTACCGTCGGCAGCATATTGCTGCCGCTGCTGCGGTCGCGGTCTTCCACGGCGGCGACGATGCTTTGCACATGACCACGCAGGCGGGTGTTATCGCCCAGCACGCGGATATCCACCGCCTGGCCGATCTGGATGTGCTGCAGCTTGGTCTCTTCGAAATAACCGTCGATATGGAACGACTCGCCGTCGACCACCGACAACACCGGCCGCCCGGCCGTTACAAACTCGTGGGCGCGTGGCGCGCGGTCGTTAAGGTAGCCATCCACGGGGCTACGGATCACCGAGCGCTCGAGGTTGAGCTTGGCCGCATCCACCGCCACTTGCGCTGCCGCCACCGCCGACTGCGCACGGCTTTCGCGGGACTGGCTTTCTTCCAATTGCTCGCGGGCCACCAGATTGCCCAGGCTACGGTTACGCTTGGCCTCGCGCTGCGCCTGGGCCAGGGCTTCCTGGCGCTCCGCGGCGCTGGCTTCGGCCTGGCGCAGGGCCAGGGTGAAGCGGTCCTGGTCGATGGTAAACAACACATCGCCGCGCTTGACCGGCTGGTTGTCGTGCACCTCGACCTTTTCGATCAGCCCGGAAACGTCCGGGGCGATCTGGATGATATCGGCGCGGATATGGCCGTCGCGCGTCCACGGCGCAAACATGTAGTACATCACCATGCGCCATACCACCACGGCCGCCAGGGTCACCATCAACAACGTCAGGACCACACGGCCCAGGGTCAACATAGGTTTTTTCATAGCATCAGGCTTCGGCAAATAGCATCCACCGCACCGAGCAGCACGGCGTAGAGACCAACGTTAAACAGGGCCCGGTGCCACACCAGGCGATAGAAGTGGGCGCGGTTGAGCAAACCGTGCACCAGCAGGTACAGCACATAGGTGAAGGCCATCATCACCAGTAGCGTAGGCAGGAACACCCCGCTGATATCCAGATCACCGATCACAGGGCGGCTCCATCGAGGCCATAAGGCAGTTGTTCAGGGGTATCGCCCGGCTCGGCCAGCACTTCCACCCCCGGCAGCAAGGCTAGGCGCAGACCGCTCAGGGCCAGCAGGCTCTGCACGCGGGCCTGCTCGGCCTCGGCGCAGGCAGAAAAATTGATCGCCCGACGGGCGCGGTCCATGGTCATCAGCAGGCCCTTGGGTGCCGGCAACCGTTCACCGGCCTTGAGGCAGGCGCGGAAGTACTCGCCGACCTCGGCGACCACCTGCTGCAACTGGTTTTGCGCGCTGGCCGGCAACCGCGGCAGGTAGGCCAAGACATCCAGCAAGCACAGCGCCACGCGCAAATCGCGCAGGGCGCCGCCACTGTCCTGGCCGGTCTGGCTCAGGCGCGGCAAGTGCTGCATCAGGCGATCGAGCATACGTACACCCATGCGCCGGTGCTCGGCCAACGTGGCCGGCTCGGTGAGGGTGACAATGTCGCGCCAGCTGAAACGGGTCAGGCGCCTGGCCGCCACTTCCACGCCGAACGGACGCATCACCAGGGTCCAGACAAAGGCAAACAACAACCCCACAGGCCCGGCCAGGTTGCTGTTGATAAAGGTCATGAAGTTGGCGTCGTAGGTGCCCTGGATGCTGATAAACGACGAGGTGTTCACCAGCGTCAGCAGCATGCCGAGGTAGAAGCGCGGCTGTACGGTCAGCGTGCCGACGCAGATAAAAGGCACGGCAAAGGCCAGCACCAGCATGGGGAAGTCATGCAGGTTGGGCAGGATCAGAAACAGATACAGGCTGGCAAACAGTGCCGACCTCGCGGTCCAGAAAAAGAAGCGATAGATCTGCGGCGCCGGGTCGTCCATGGCCGCGAAGAAGCTGCAGGCCACGGCAGCGAGAATCACCGCGCTGCCGCCATCGGTCCAGCCCAGGCCGATCCACAGCAACGAGGCGACGATAATCGCGCTGATGGTGGAAAACACCGAATAGAGCATCAGCCCACGGTCGAAAAACGGCGTCAGGCGACCCAGCCGCCAATGGCGGTAGACCGCGCGCCAGGGCGCCTGGTCATCCAGCAGAATGGCGTGCTGCAGGCTGCGGCAGTCTTGCCACAAGTCCACCCATTCGCCGAGGCGATACAGGGCATTGGATAGCAGCAATTGGCGGCGCTCATCCAGGGCCTGGGCGGTGGGTTGCAGGGCGTCCAGTTGCTCGCGCAACGCCTGCCAGCGTTCGGGGGCGGCGTCGGTGGCGGTGCTGAGCAACCACTGTTGTGCCTGTTCGAGCACGGGGGCCAGTGTGGCGACCAGATCGGGGGAGCGTCGCTCGATGGCGATCAGGGCATCGTCCAAGCCATCGATAACCGGCAACAGATGAATCATCCGCCCGCGCAATTCCTTGGTATTGCGCACGGTCTGCGGCCGGGCGCCTTCGTGGGGCAACTGGCCGATCATCAATTCCAGGGTGTTGAAGCTGGCGACCATGGCCGCGCGCAGGCTGCCAACTTCGGCTGGCGCGGCGCCGCGACTGAGAAAGTGCTGGCTATAGCGGGTGGCATCGGCGAACCAGGCGCCGGCAGCATCCATCAAGACCGGGGCCAGGCGCCGCGGCCAGAACACCGCTCCCACCACGGCGGCGCAGACGATGCCGAGAAAGATCTCCTGGGTACGTGAGGAGGCGATATCGAAGACCGCGCCGGGGTTATCCACCACCGGCAGGGCAATCAACGGCAAGGTATAGCCCGAGAGCATCAGGGCATAGCTATTGGCGGTGCGCAGGTGCAGCGATAGGAATAGCAAGGTGCCGGTCCACAGCGCCACGACCACCACCAACAGCAACGGCGTCTGCACAAACAGCGGGATAAACAGCACGGCCGCCGCCGCCCCAACAAAGGTACCCACGGCGCGGTACAGGGCCTTGGACGTGGTGGGGCCGACAAAAGGGCTGGAGACGATATACACAGTCGCCATTGCCCAATAAGGCCGCGGCATCTGCATGATCATGGCGATATACAGCGCCAGCATCGAGGCGCCGAAGGTGCGCACGCCGTAGAACCAGTCACGGGCCGGCGGCATACCGCTGAAAAAACCATTCATTCGGGCTCACCGCCGCTATGTCGGCCCGCCTCTTCAAAAGCCCGCACCACACGCAGCGCGGCTTGCAAATCGGCCTCGGGAATCTCGTGCAGCACTTCGCGGCGCAAACGCACCAGCTCGTTTTCAATCGACTCGGCCAGTTCGCGACCGCGGTCGGTCAGGCTCAGGGCCTTGGCGCGGCGGTCGTCGGGGTCTTCGGTACGGCAGACAAACCCGGCACGGCACAGCTGGTCGAGCAGACGCACCAGCGACGGGCTTTCCAAGCCGGCGGCCTGCGCCACCGCCACCTGACGCACGCCATCGCCCAGGCGCACGATCATCAGCAAAGGCACGGCGCAGGCTTCGGAAATACCGTAATTAACCAGCGTAGCCTGGCAAATACGGCGCCAATGGCGCGCCGCCGTCACCATGCCGCTGCTGATATGAAGCTGGAGCGTTTCGAGGGTCATCGGGGAACACGGGAATTTAATTAGTTAGCAAGCTAATTGTATTCTCGGAAATTTCCGCTCGTCAATTACCGGCCGGAGCCTTTCCCTGACTATTTCCGAATCGGCGCTTACACGCGAGGAAGCAACCGACTTGCGTTGAAAACCGCTCTAACTCGCCTTTCTTGCCTTCAAAACAGGGTTGAAGCTGCTTGCTGCCGCAGGTGCTTTTTACCCGCCGCAAGGCCGCGCAGGATCACCCGCTCCACCCCCAATCCTTTATGCGAGCCCTGCCATGAACATCAGCCTGCCCATCAGCAAACGCTACACCGCCAAAACTTTCGACCCGCAGCGCCCCCTGGCTGCCGACCAGGTGGCGCAAATCGAAACCCTGCTACGCCTGAGCCCCTCCTCCACCAATATCCAACCCTGGCACTTCTTTATTACCGACAACGCTGCCGGCAAGGCGCGTATTGCCAAGGCCACGTCAGGCGTTTGCGCCTTTAACGAACCCAAGGTGCGCAACGCGTCCCATGTGGTCGTGCTGTGCGCGCGCACTTCCATCGACGAAAGCTATCTGCACGAGCTGCTGGCCCATGAGGAACGCGATGGCCGCTTCACCTCCAACGAGTACCGGGATACCTGGCACCGCGTACGCTCCTACTTTGTGAATACCCACCGTTTCGAGCTGCGGGATGTGCAGCACTGGAACGACAAACAGGTGTACGTGGCACTGGGCACATTGCTGATGGGCGCAGCCGCGATGGGCATTGACGCCTGCCCGATCGAAGGCTTTCACCAGGCGATACTCGACGAGGAATTGGGCCTGCGCGAGAAGGGCCTGGTCAGTTCGGTAATCGTCGCCCTGGGGTACGCAGCGGTCGATGACAGCGATGCACGACTACCGAAGTCACGTTGGCGCGCCGAGCAAGTCTTTACCCGGATCTGAGACCCGGCATTTTTCGGCATAAGGTTAGCGCTAAAAAAACCCTGAAAGTGCCGGAAACAGGCGCTGTACGGTGCCTTCGCGGGGTTGTTTCCGGGTCATAGCTGGGCTAGAGTTCCGCCCACTGTGACGCAAGGCCATATGCCCATGCTCCGGTTCAGCCCTCGGCCACTTCAGGCAGAGGCTGTTATCAACTCAAGCTCCAAGGAAATAAAAGTTATGTCGAATCGTCAGAACGGTACCGTCAAGTGGTTTAACGACGAGAAAGGTTTTGGTTTTATCACTCCAGAAAGCGGTCCGGATCTGTTCGTACACTTCCGCGCTATCGAAGGCGACGGCTTCAAGAGCCTGAAAGAAGGCCAGAAAGTCAGCTTCGTTTCGGTACAAGGTCAGAAAGGCCTGCAAGCGGACCAGGTACAAGTAGTCGGCTAATCCGAATACTCAACAAAAAGCCCCGCCTAGTGCGGGGCTTTTTGTTTGTGCCGGCTTTTGCAGTAAAGTGCCTCGCGCTTTTTATCCACCGCGAGTGCCGCATGTCCAAACGTCTACTCACGCCCCAGGGCGATTTTCCCGCCGTCGGCCTGCTTCGCCGCTTTGCTGCGATGTTCTACGACTTCTTGCTGTGCGTGGCCTTGCTGATGGTCACCACCCTCGCCTACCAGCAAATTGTGCTGCGCCTGATCTTCGGCGGTGACCGCCTCAAAGAGATGGCCGACAGCGGCGCCCTGAACGGTGACCCGGTGCTCTCCACCCTGCTGTTTTGCATGCTGTTCGCCTTCTTCGCCAAATTCTGGACCCACGGCGGCCAGACCCTGGGCATGCAGGTATGGCGCGTACGCGTACAAAACGCCGACGGCAGCGCCATCGACCTGTGGCAAGCGTTGCTGCGTTTTATGATCTCGATTGCCTCGTGGCTCTGCCTGGGCCTGGGTTTTTTCTGGGCGCTATGGGACAAAGACAAGCGCACCTGGCACGACATCTATTCCGAAACCCGCCTGGTGCAACTGCCAAAACGGCAAAAGAACTAAAAGCAGCGGCCACAAAAAAGCCCGGCATCTAGCCGGGCTTTTTATTGCTCGCCGGTTTACCCCGCGCGCCGCAACATCCAGAACCCCGCCAAGGCGCAAATCAGGCCCGGGATCAGCACCGCCAGCAACGGCGGAAAACCAAACACCAGGCTCGATGGCCCGAGCAGGTCCTGGGCAATACGGAACACAAAGCCCACCAGCACGCCGGTAAACACGCGCTGACCGAGGGTGACCGAACGCAGCGGGCCGAAGATAAACGAGATGGCCATCAGTACCAGCGCGGCGGTCACCACCGGCTGCAGCACCTTGGTCCAGAACGCCAGCCAATACTTGCCGTTGGCCAGGCCCTGGTCCTTCAGGTAGTGGATATAACGCCACAGCCCGGTCACCGACAACGCCTCGGGCTCCAGCACC
>JBCECW010000184.1:0-7184 GCA_039207785.1 Pseudomonas sp.
GCCATCAGCTTGTTGATACGCAGCGGCGCCACTACCCAGCCAATAATCGCGGCGCACCGTATCGGAGGCGGCAAACAAGCCCTGCACGCCGCGCAGCACCTGCTCATAGGCGGCGATACGCTGGTCGATGCTGCCGGTGGCTTCGCGCAGGTTGTAGTCGGCGGCTTCCAGGCGGTCGATCTGCGCGTTGCGCTGCTCGTGGTGCCAGAGCCAGTAAGTGACGCCCAGCGACAGCAGCAATATCAGCGGCGCGAGCAATTTATAGCGCAGGCCCAGGCCGGACATGATCAAAAATCAACCAGCGTATGGGCCAGGTCCGCTGGCAGGTATTTGGCGAAAATCCGTTCCACGGTGCCATCGGCACGCATTTCATCGACCACGGCACGCCATTGCGCGCGCTCTTCGAGGGTCAGCGACTTGTTGGACATGATCAGGCCATGGGGCGTCGGCGCATCTCCGGTTTCCACCACATTGGTGTGCTCGCGGATTTCCTCGCTTTGCACCTGCGGGTAGTCGAACGGCTCGATGATCATGCCCTGGATCTGGTTGCTCATCAGCACGTCGTACAGCGGTTCCAGGCGGGCGGCCTGGCGCACACGGCGCTGCACGGTGAGTTCATCCACCAGCTCATTGGCGTTGGGGCTGTAGCGAAAGCTGCGGATAACCCCGAGCTGCAACGCGGGGTTGGCGGCGAAATCCGCCAGGCTTTTTACATTGGCGTCTTTGCGCACCAGCAAATAGAACTGGTCGGAAAAGTACCAGGCAAAGCTGGCATAGCGGTTACGCGCCTCGTCGGCGATGCCCGACAGGCTGAAATCCAGGCCGCCCTGCTCGATCAGTTGCCAGATCCGCGCTCGCGGCAACAAGGTAACGGTCACCGTGCAGCCACTGCGCTTGATCAGCTCGTCGGCAAAATCCTTGTCGATACCGGCATCGGTATCGGCCGAATACAGCAAGCCATGGTCATGCAGCGCCAGCGTCATCGTGCGGGTGCACTTGACCGCTGGTGCAGCCAGCACCAGTGACGAGCCCCCCAGCGCGAGCGCGCCTAGAAATAGCGAAAGAAACAGCCGCATCACACCCACTACCCCGAATACGGACGACACCACGCGTAAGATATTTCCTACTTATACGCCTGCCCGGATAAAAGAGTAGGTCACCGGCGATAACTTGCATGGCTTTGAGCCACTACTTGACGCAAATGGGGCCCGGTGGCGGCCCCAAAACAGCGGTTATTGCTAGTTTTGCGCGGTTTCTATCGCCGTCTTCGGCGCTTTTGGCTTGATCAGGCTGAAGTCGATCAGCGACTTCTTGGTGCCGTAGGGGTTGCCGATCATCCGCGGCCGCTCCTTGAACGCCGGGCTGACGATGCTTTTGCTGGCGTCGTACTCGTCGAAGGTCAGGCCGGCCAGATCCGCCCAGGTGTGAATCAGCTGCGAGCTGCTGTAGGGCCGCTTGGTGTCGGCGATAAAGCTCCACTCATGCCCCTGCCGCCATTTGGGCGAAGCCCAGACCATAAAAGGAATGGTGTACATCGGCGCGGTCGGCTTGGCCTCGTTACGCCCCAGCACATTGCCGGTGGGCGAATCGAACACGTCTTCGCCGTGGTCGGAGAGGTAGAGCAGAAAACCGTTGTCGTCCTTCTGCGCGTATTCCTTGATCAGGCTGGACACCACGAAATCGTTGTACAGCACAGCATTGTCGTAGGCGTTGTAGGTCGGCAACTGGTCATCACGCAGGCCGGCCGGCGCGCCGCTACGGTTGGTGAATTTCTCGAACTCCGGCGGGTAGCGGTACTGGTAGCTCATATGCGTGCCCAGCAGGTGCACGACGATAAATTTCTTCGGCGCATCTTCCTGCAGCACCTTGGCAAACGGCGCCAGCACATCGCCGTCGTACTGGCGGGCGTTCTGGTTGCGGTTGTTGTTCAGGTACACCTGCTCGTCGGCCTGCTCGGAAAACGTGGTGAGCATGGTGTTGCGCTTGGTCATGGTCTGCTGGTTGGTGATCCAGTAGGTCTTGAAGCCGGCTTGCTTCATCACACTGACGATGGACGGGGTTTTCAGGTACAGGTCCGGGTTCTCTTCATCGGCGAAGGTCAGCACCTGCTGCAAGGCTTCGATGGTGTAGGGGCGCGGGGTCACCACATCGTCGAACACCAGCATGTCCTGGCGCAGCTTGTCGAGGTTGGGCGTGGTGTTGCGCGGGTAGCCATACAGGCTCATGCGCTGGCGGTTGGTGGACTCGCCAATCACCAGCACCAGGGTAGCTGGCTGCTCGCCAAGGCTGCTTTTCAGGTGTTTGAGCGGCGGAATTTTCGCCGCGTCGGTGAGCATGCCCTGCATATTGCCCAGCTGTTCGCGGTATTGGCGGTAACCCAGCACCAGCTGCCACGGCACCGCCGGCTCCATGCGCGCTTCGGTTTTCAGCAACGCGCCTTTGAAGGTGTCTTCGCGCAGGGTCTGGCTGATCAGCGGGTAGCCCAGCGAACACAGCAGCATCAGGGCCGCCCCGGCAAAGGCCGGCGTACCGGACATCTGCAACGGCCGCACGCGGCGCCACAGCAGGTAGGCGACAACGCTGTGCAGGGCGAAGGCCGGCAACATCCACCAGGCGAAGTACTGGATCAGGTATTCGCTGCTCTCGGCGGCGTTGGATTCGAACATGATAAAAATCACGCTCTGCGAGAATTCCTGGCCGTAGATAAAGAAGTACCCCAGGCTGACCAGCGAGGCCGCCCACAGCACCAGGCCGATAGCGCCGGCAATGGCGCGGGTTTTAGCCGGGAACAGCAAC
The DNA here is from genome assembly GCA_039207785.1 of Pseudomonas sp. Taxonomy (GTDB): domain Bacteria; phylum Pseudomonadota; class Gammaproteobacteria; order Pseudomonadales; family Pseudomonadaceae; genus Aquipseudomonas. The sequence goes on from JBCECW010000184.1 coordinate 2,797, forward strand.
ACCGGCACCAGCCATAGAGTGCTCATTACAAAAGCCTGGCGAAAGCCGGTAAAGCCGGAGGTGCCGGTGAGCTGGATCAGCAGCTGCGGAACGCAGGAGAAGTACCAGAAAAACAGAAACAACCAGCCGATCCCCGCCCAATCGACACCCCAGTCTTTCTTGTGTGCTACCTGCATTCAGCTTCACTCCGCCGATGGTCTGTTACCCGGCGCGGCGAAGATGATGAAAAAACACCGCGGCGGGACGTAGGTGGTGAACCCTACGGGGGACGGTGTGAAAATTATGTCGGCGCGTTTTTTTGTAGGAGCGACCTTGGTCGCGAACCCTGGAAACGATGGTCGTAAGCGCCTTTTCCAGGGTTCGCCAGCAAGCTGGCTCCTACGGGATTTTTATCCGTTACAACAACCACCCCAACGCCTTGGCGCGGGCCACGGCCTGGGTGCGGCGCTCAACCCCCAGCTTTACATTGATCCGCCGCGCATGGGTTTTTACCGTGTGCAGGGAAATATGCAGCCGATCGGCAATCTGCAGGTTCGAGTAGCCCTGAGCAATCTGCTCCAGCACCATTTTTTCCCGCGCGCTCAAGGGCGAGCTTTCCGGGCTGGGTTGTACGCCGGCGCCCGCCTGGTTAAGCAACACCCGCAGTTCCAGCGGTTCAGCCAATTGCGGCAGTACCTGCGCCAGCCACGGGCCGAACTGGGCATGCAGTGCCTGCAGCTCCGGGCTTACGCCTTGCTGCTGGGCGGTTTCCAGGGCCAGACGCAGCATGGCTTCGGCCGCCTTCTCTTGTTCATCAGCGAGCAACGCCTGCACCCAGACAAAACGACAGCGGTTAAGCAGGTGGAAATAACCACTGCTCTCGCAGTCAGCGCTCAGCTGTTGCAGCGCCTGCAACGCCCCCTGTACGTCACCCAATTGCAGATCGGCCAGCGCCAGGTAGTAGCGCAGGCGTTCCAGCAGGTCGTAGAAACCCGAGGGGGCCAGCAGGTCGCGATGCTGATAGCTGTCCAGCGTGCCTTGCAGCAGGTTGCGCGCCCGTTGCGCCTCGCCTTGGCGCAACCACAGCGCGCCCTGGGCCAGTTGCAACACGCCGCGGTAACGCACCTCGGGCACGTGTTGCCATTGCATCAGGCGTTCGGCTTTGCGCAGCAGTTGATAGGCCAGGGTGAAGTCATTGGCTTGCGCCGCCAGCTCGGCCAGGCCCTGGTAGCCAAAAATCACGTAGGCGTCTTCACAGGCCTCGGCCACATGCAGGCCGGCGTTGAAGGACGCATGGGCGGCGTCGACCTGCCCGTGGCTGGCCAGCAGGCTGCCGCGCAGCAGCAACAGGCGGCCCAACACCGGGCCCTGGCAGCCCCCCGCTTGCAGATGTTGCAGGCAGAGTTCGGCCAGTTCCAGGGCGGCCTTGGACTCGCCCAGGATGGTCAGCTGGTGAATGCGGTCCACGCTCAGCAAGGCTTCGAACAACACGCTGCCGTTGAGCCGCGCCAGCTTCAGGCCTTCCTGGATATAGTCCTGGGCATCGCTTAACAGGTTTTCCGAAAACGCTTGCTGGGCCAGCGCCTGGTAACACAGCGCGCGCTGCGACCAGGCGCCATCTATCAGCACCTCCAGGGCCTGCAGCGATTGCTCGCGCGCCGTGCGCTGGCCGCGCTGGCGTTGCAGCACACCTTGGATGGCCTGGTAGTGGGCCAGCAGTTGTTGCTGTTGGCGCAACGAGGGCTGCGGGAAGAAGCGGCCAAGGTCCACCAGGCATTCGTCCACTTCGTCCAGGCGCGCGCAGATCAGCAGCGCCCAGGCTTGCAGGGTGATCAGCCGGGGCGTGCTGGAATACAAGCTGGCCGGCAGCTCGTGCCGCCATTGCAGAAACTGCGCCACGCTCTGGCCCACCAGCAGTTGCTCCTGGCCAAAGCGTTGCAGGTAGTTGGCCGCCACATCGGGCTGGTTGGCGAACAGCGCGTGCTCCACCGCCGCGCGCACATCGCCGTGGCTGGCAAACCATTGGCAGGCGCGCACATGGGCTTGGGTCGGCGCCGGCGCCGTGCATTGGCGCTTGAGCACAGCGGCCACCGGCCGCGACAGGCGGAACCACTCGCCGCAGCTGTCCAGGCCAAGAAAAAACATCTGCCGCGCATGCAGTTCCTCGAACAGGGCCGCGCCGCCTTCATCCAGCACGTGCTCGCACAGTGCCGAGGAAAACCTGGGCATATGCGCCAACAGCGACAGCGCCCGCAATAGAGTTGGCGACAACCCGGCCAGCACTTCACGCACGATATATTCGTTCAGCAGCGGCGTACCCGAGGCCAGGCGTTCGGCCAGGTTTTCCGCCGTGCCCTTGATCAGCAGCAGGCAGACGCCGGCCACCCAGCCCTCGCTGGTATGCAGCAATTGCGCACGCAACTCCGGCGGCAGGTCGAGATGGTGTTGGTGCAGCAAGCCGTCGAGTTCTGCTTCGTCCAGCGCCAGGGCCGGGGCGTCCAGCTCCAGCAGGTCGCCTTGCAGCATCAGGCGCGGCAGGTTCCAGGCTGGTCGCCGGCGGCCGCCGATCCACCAGCGCAGGGTATGCGGGGCTTGTTCCAGTAAGCGATCGAGGCAGTCGTCGAGCTCGGCGCAGGCTTCGCGCGGGTAGTCGTCGAGCACGATCCACAGCGGCGTTTCGCTACGGCTGAGCAGGCTGCACAGCTCGTCATAGGTATCGCCCTCTTCCACCGTGCGGCCCATGGCCTTGGCCAGGCGCTTGAGCAGTTCCACCGGGGTGAGGGCGCGACCGAGCAAGTCCAGCCACACCACCTGGGTGCCGACCGGCGCTTGCCGTACACATTCATTGAGCAACACGCTCTTGCCAAAACCGGCGGGCGCGCAGATTAGGGCCAGGCGACTGTCGCCGGCCAACAGCGCCTGCACCAGACGGGGGCGGGGAAGATGGGCAGCCGGCAGGCGTGGCAGCGGGCTGTCGGTCAAACGCAGGGGACGCGGTCCGATCGCGTGGACGTTATGCATGGTCATGCCTCTGCTTTTTTTGTTTTTATTCGGGGTCGAGCCGTGGCCGATCTTAACCACAAAAAGCCCTGCGTAGAGCCTTGGAAACGAAAAAGGCGACCCAAGGGTCGCCTTATTCTTACCCCTTTGGGGCGGTCATCACGCCGGGTGATAAGCGTGCCGGGCGACGCGTTACGCCACCCGGCACCATCGATCAGCGTACGCCGGCGTTACGCAGTGCAGCCGGGGTGTAGTCGGTCGCCGAGGTCTTGATGCCGAACTCATACGACTTCTTCTCTTCGTTCATCATGCCGATGGCCAGGTAACGGCCAGCGATGATGTCGTAGAGCGCTTCGAAGGCATACGCCGGGGCCTGGGCCACGTACTGCTGGTAGACCATGGCCTCACCCACACGCCACAGCTGGCCACGACCGTCGTACATTTCCGAAGCCACGATGGTCCAGGAGTCTTCGTCGACGTAGAACTTGCGCTTGGCGTAGATGTTGCGCTCGCCCGCCTTCAAGGTCGCTTCCACTTCCCACACGCGGTGCAGCTCGTAACGCGCCAGGTCCTGGTTGGTGTGGCCGGTCTTGAGAATGTCGCTGTACTTAACGTCCGGCGACTCCAGCTTGTAGTTGTTGTACGGGATGTACATTTCTTTCTTGCCGATCAACTTCCAGTCGTAACGGTCAGGTGCACCGTTGAACATATCGAAGTTGTCCGAGGTCCGCAGACCGTCCGAGGCAGTGCCCGGGCCGTCGTAGGAAACCTGCGGGGCGCGGCGTACACGGCGCTGGCCGGCGTTATAGATCCACGCCATGCGTGGCTCTTTCACCTGGTCGAGCGACTCGTGTACCAGCAGCACGTTACCGGCCAGGCGTGCTGGCGCGGTGACTTGCTGTTTAAAGAACAGCAGGGCGTTGGCCGCCTTTTCGCTGTCCATGCCCGCCATGTCCTGCGGGAACGACACCTCATCGGTGAAGTTCACCAGGGTATAGCTGCCGTTGGTTTGCGGCGTGGCCTGGGTGTAGCTGCGACGCAGGTTGCCACCGCGATAGCGGGTGATGTGGTTCCAGATCACTTCCAGGCCATTCTGCGGAATCGGGAACGCGTAGTAGCGGCTGTCCTGGAAATTCTGCAGACCGTTGCCGCCTTCCACCGTGGTGGTTTTGGCCGCGCTGGTCTTGGCTGCTTCATTCACCGCGTCCGGCACGGACACCGTACGGTGGGTGGTGTACACCGGCAGCTTGTAGGTGTCGGGGTAGCGCTTGAGCATGGCCAGTTGGCCGGCCGACAGCTTGGCTTTGTACTGGTCGGCGTTGGCCGCCGTAATGGTGAACAGCGGTTTTTCATCGGCAAACGGGTTGCCGAGGAAACCACCGGCGTTTACCGAGGCTGCGTTTTTCGGC
>JBCECW010000185.1:0-1930 GCA_039207785.1 Pseudomonas sp.
CCGCGGAGCCGTGAGGGGGCGAGACTGTCAAAACCCGCGATTTCCTGCGGGCTTATACAGATGGACTGGCCCCTTGAAGGGACGGTTCAGTGTTTTTTGCGGGGCCGCGTTTGCCGGCAGAACACTTGGTGCGCGTAGCGCACCCTGCGAGACCGAGTCGTACCCCATCGTCTCGTTTACGCCGAAACCGTAGGGTCGCCGGTCCGCGTTCGGTCGCGCACCGCTGCGTTTGCCTGGCGAGGCTGGGTAACCCGGTCTACGAGATACACCAGTCCGTGGTAGTCGATCCCGCCGTGTTGGCTCAGGCCGATCTCGCAGGTGCGGCTGGTGGAAATACCTTCCTCGCAATGCTGCACCGCGCTTTTCAGGCGGCGCAGCGAGTGGGCATTGAGCTCGGGGGTGGTAAAGCCTTTGTCACCGGCAAAGCCGCAGCAGTGAATGCCTTCGGGCACCACCACCTGTTTGCTGCACAGGCGCGCCAGGTCGATCAGCGCCTGGCTTTCGCCCAGGTGCTGGGTGCTGCAGGTGACGTGTACGGCAATCGGCGCTTCCTGGGCGGTGAACTCCAGGCGATCAACCAGATGGGTGCGGATAAAACGCACCGGGTCATACAGGTCCAGGCGTGGTTCACCGAGGTCTTGCACCAGGCGCAGGGTGCAGGGGCTGGTGTCGCAGTAGATCGGGTCAAGGCCGCCGCGGCTGGCTTGCAGCAGGGCGCCGATGAGTTCCTGGCGCTTGGCCTCGGCCTGTTCGTTATAGCCCTTGGAGGCAAACGGCTGGCCGCAGCAGAGGTTGTCCAGGTTGTCGGGGAACACCACCTGGTAGCCGGCTTTTTCCAGCAGACCCTGGGTTTTGCCCAGCAAGGATTGCTGCTCGCGGTCACCTGCCGCCGGGCCCATCACCCGCGATACACAGGCCGCCAGGTACACCACGCGCGGGCGCTGGTCGTCCACCGGCAGGCTCAGGCGCACAGCGCTTTCCGGCTGCGGCATGGCCGCGTTCCATTGGGGGATACGGTGCTGCGAGGCTTTGCTCAGCGCCGCAGACACCTTGGCCAGGCGTGGTGCGCCAAGCACCATCCGCGCGCCGTTGGCCACATGCAGGGTAAAGCGCGCACCTTGCAGCGCCGCATGGAAATGCCGGCCCAGCCAACCGGCGGCCTTGCCTTGGTCGGCATGCCGGGCACGCAGTTTTTTCACCAGCTCGCCGGTGTTGATGCCCACCGGGCAGCGTTGCGCGCACAGGCCGGTGGCGGCGCAGGTGTCGATGCCCTGGTACTGGTAATGGCGCTCCAGCTCCGTGGTGTCGACACCGGCGCGCTGCTTGGCCTGAATATCGCGCCATAGCACGATGCGCTGGCGTGGGCTCAGGGTCAGCTCCTTGGACGGGCAGACTGGCTCGCAGAAGCCGCATTCGATGCACTTATCCACAATCGCGTCAGCGGCTGGCAGCGGTTTCAGATGTTTCAGGTGCACCTGTGGGTCTTCGCTAAGCACTATATCCGGGTTGAGGATGCCGCGCGGGTCGAGCAGGCGCTTGAGCTGCCACATCAACTGGTAGGCTTCGCTGCCCCATTCCAGTTCGACAAAGGGCGCCATATTGCGGCCGGTGCCATGCTCGGCCTTTAGCGAACCGCCAAACTCCACGGCCACCAGTTGCGCCACATCGTCCATAAAGGCCGAATAGCGCGCCACTTGCTCGGGCGTGTCGAAGGCCTGGGTAAAGACAAAGTGCAGGTTGCCCTCCAGGGCATGGCCAAACAGGATGGCTTCGTCGTAGCGGTGTTTATCGAACAGCGCGATCAGGCGGTTTACGCCGATGGCCAGGTGCTCTACCGGAAAGGTCACGTCTTCGATAATCACCGTGGTACCGGTCTGGCGCACGGCGCCGACGGCGGGGAAGGTGTCTTTACGGATCGCCCACAGCTGGT
>JBCECW010000185.1:1940-7162 GCA_039207785.1 Pseudomonas sp.
CAGCTGGTTGTAGACCTTGGGGTCGGTACTGAAATCGACCTGTTTTTCCACCGGGAAACCGGCCAGGGCCTGCATGATCTGCTCGACCTGTTCCTGCAGCAGCGTGGCGCTGGCCGCACGCGATTCGATCAGCAGGGCGCAGGCGCCTTCGGACAGCTCGCGCACGAACGCCGGCATACCGGCTTTGTTTTCCACCGAGCGCAGGCTGCGGCGGTCGAGCAACTCCACCGCCGACACCGGCTGGCTTTTCAGCACGGTAACCGCGTTGCAGCAGCTTTCCACATCGGTAAAAACGATCAGCGCCGAGGCTTTGTGCGGGTGGTCGACCACGGTGTCGTAGGTCACCGCACTGATAAAACCGAGGGTGCCTTCAGAGCCCACCAGCAGGTGGGTGAGGATATCCAGCGGCTGGTCGTAGTCCACCAGCGCGTTAAGCGACAGGCCAGTGGTGTTTTTCAGCCGGTATTTGTGGCGGATTTTGGCGGCCAGTTCGGTGTTGGCGCGGGTGCTGCGGCCCAGCTCGGCGAGCTGCTCCAGCAGCGCGCCATGGCTGTTCTGGAAGGCGGCAACGCTGGCCGGGTCTTCGCTGTCCAGGCGTGTACCGTCGGCCAGTACCAGGCGCAGGCCGGCCAGGGTGTGGTAGGTGTTTTGCGCGGTGCCGCAGCACATGCCGCTGGCATTGTTGGCGACGATGCCGCCGATCTTGCAGGCATTGATCGACGCCGGGTCTGGCCCGATCTTGCGTCCGAACGGCGCCAGCCAGGCATTGGCCTGGGCGCCGATCACCCCGGGTTGCAGACGAATCTGCGCGCCGTTATGGCGAATCTCACGACCATTCCAGTTATCGCCCAGCACGATCAGCACCGAGTCGCTGATGGCCTGGCCCGACAGGCTGGTGCCGGCGGCGCGGAAGGTCACTGGCACGTTTTCAGCGTGGGCCAGCTTGAGTAGCTGCACCACCTCGTCCTCGCTTTCCACGCGCACTACCAGCTTGGGAATCAGCCGGTAAAAACTGGCGTCGGTGCCAAAGGCCAGGGTCGACAACGGATCGTCAAAACGCCGCTGGCGCGGGATCAACTGTTCAGCTGCGGCGAGAAAAGCGGCGGGCAGACTCATGGGCACTCCTTACTGCTGAAATTCTTCGATCTGCGCTTTGCCAATCTCGCGCACCAAGGATTCGGCGCTGATCTCGGCAATGGTCTTGGCGCCGGTCAGCACCATGGCTACGCGCATTTCCTTTTCGATCAGTTCCAGCAGGTTAGTCACACCGGCGCCACCGGCAGCGGCCAGGGCGTAGATAAAGGCGCGGCCGAGCATCACGGTGTCGGCACCGAGGGCGAGCATACGCACCACGTCCAGGCCGTTGCGGATACCGGAGTCGGCCAGGATCGCCAACTCGCCTTTAACCGCATCGGCAATCGCCGGCATGGCACGGGCGCTGGACAGCACGCCATCGAGCTGGCGGCCGCCGTGGTTGGAGACCACGATGCCGTCGGCACCGAATTTCACCGCGTCCTTGGCATCTTCCGGGTCGAGGATGCCTTTGATCACCATCGGGCCTTCCCAGAAATCGCGGATCCACTCCAGGTCTTTCCAGGAAATCGACGGGTCGAAGTTATTGCCCAGCCAGCCGATGTAATCGGCCAGGCCCGTGGGGTTGCCACGGTAGGCGGAGATATTGCCCAGGTCGTGGGGGCGGCCGAGCAGGCCGACGTCCAGCGCCCAGCTGGGGTGAGTAAAGGCTTGCAGCATGCGGCGCAGCGCCGCGTTCGGGCCGCTCATGCCGGAGTGGGCATCGCGGTAGCGGGCGCCGGGCACCGGCATATCCACGGTAAATACCAGGGTGGTGACGCCGGCGGCCTTGGCACGCTCCAGGGCGTTTTTCATAAAGCCGCGGTCTTTCAGCACATAGAGCTGGAACCACATGGGCCGATCGATAGCGGGGGCCACTTCTTCAATCGGGCATACCGATACGGTCGACAGGGTGAAGGGGATACCTTTGCCGGCAGCGGCCTTGGCGGCCTGCACTTCGCCACGGCGCGCGTACATACCGGTGAGGCCCACCGGCGACAGCGCCACCGGCATGGCCAGGGTTTCGTTGAACAGACGGGTTTCCAGGCTCAGCTCAGACATATTGCGCAGCACGCGCTGGCGCAGGGCGATGCTGGCCAGGTCTTCGACGTTGCGGCGCAGGGTGTACTCGGCGTAAGCGCCGCCATCGATGTAGTGAAACAGGAAGGGCGGCAGCTTGCGCTGGGCGGCAATGCGGTAGTCGGAGGAGGCAGAAATAATCATAAGTCGAGGTCCCGGGGTGAAAGCGCGCGAGGCGGCCACGGCCACCTCGTTCAGTTCAATTCAGCCCCGGCGGCGTTCGTGCGCAGCCGGGGCCGGCGGGTTTTAGTGCACCAGCATGCCGGTGAACCAATAGGCTTGCGCCAGGGTGATCAGGCCGACAAACGCGGCAAAGATCAGGCTGTGCTTGAGGGTAAAGCGGAACAGATCCGACTCCTTGCCCACTAGGCCGGTCGCGGCACAGGCCACGGCGATGGACTGCGGCGAGATCATCTTGCCGGTTACGCCGCCGCTGGTATTGGCGGCCACCAGCAGGGTGTCGTTCACCCCGATCTGGTGCGCCGTGGTGGCTTGCAGCGAGCTGAACAGGGCATTGGACGAGGTGTCCGAACCGGTGAGGAACACGCCCAGCCAGCCAAGGAACGGCGAGAAGAACGGGAACGCGGCGCCGGTGCCGGCCAGTACCAGGGCCATGGTCGAGGACATGCCCGAGTAGTTGGTGACAAAGGCAAAGGCCAGCACCATGCCGATGGACAGAATCGGCCAGCGCAGCTCGAACAGGGTTTCTTTAAAATTGGTCAGACCAATTTTAAAGTCGATCTTCAGGATCAGCATCGAGATCAGCTCCGAGAAGAAAATCGCGGTGCCGGTGGCCGAGATCGGGTCGAGTTTGAAGATCGCTGGGATGGCGGTCGGTGCGGTCACGATGGGCGCGGTTTTGATCACCCATTGATCAAGGTGTGGAATCGCGAAGTTAAACACCGTGCTGTACATGGCCCCGCCAGCGGCAAACATCGCCTTGAACGGTTTGAGCGTCCAGATGGTTACCAGCACGGTAAGAATCAGGAACGGCGACCAGGCCTTGAAGATTTCCCCCAGGGTGTACGGCGAAGCCGTGGTGGTGCGCGGCTGGCCAAAACCACCGGCACTGGCCACGGCGCTGCCGCCGGAAACACCTGCGATTTGCGTATTGGCGCTGCGGCGCGGCTGCCAGACTTTGAGGAACAGGGTCAGGCACACCAGGCTGACCAGGGCCGAGGTGATATCCGGCAGCTCCGGGCCAATAAAGTTAGAGGTGAAGTATTGGGTTACGGCGAAGGACAAACCGGCCACCAGTGCAGCGGGCCAGGTTTCCTTGATGCCGCGCCAGCCGTCCATCATCGCCACCAGCCAGAACGGTACGATCACCGACAGCAACGGCAGTTGGCGGCCAGCCATGGCGCCGATCTTGAAGGCGTCGATACCGGTCACTTGCCCGGCCACGATAATCGGAATGCCCAGGGCGCCAAAGGCAACAGGTGCAGTGTTGGCAATCAGGCACAAGCCTGCGGCGTACAGCGGGTTAAAGCCAAGGCCTACCAGCAAGGCGGCAGTAATCGCTACCGGTGCACCAAAGCCGGCGGCGCCTTCGAGGAATGCGCCAAAGGCAAAGCCGATCAGCAGCACCTGCAGGCGCTGGTCGTCGGTTACCGAGAGAACGGAGCTGCGGATGATTTCGAACTGACCGCTTTTTACCGTCAGTTTGTACAGGAACACCGCGGCCACGATGATCCAGGCGATAGGCCACAGGCCATACAGAAAGCCATAACCGGCGGCGGCAAAGGCCATGTCGGCTGGCATCTGGAAGGCGACGATGGCGATCACAATCGACAGCGCCAGGGTAATGCTGCCGGCCACGTGACCTTTGAGGCGGAACACGGCCAGGGCGAGAAAGAAAAACACAATCGGAACGACGGCGGCGAGGGCGGACAGCCCAAGGCTGCCCAGGGGGGTATACAGCTGTTGCCAGGTTTGCATCGTGGGTTGGCTCCCTGATTATTGTTGGGTGTGCCTGGGGATTGAGTCACTTCATCCAGGCGCTTGTGGCGGTGGTGGGGAGTGCTCAACTTATTTGTCGAGGTAAATTGGTAATACCAATTTACAGAATCGACGGCTCAGGGTAAAAGCCCTACACGGAATCTGTCAATTTGCCGCGCTACTACTTTCGTCGTGGTGGGCGTGCGTGCGGTTGTTCTTGTTGCTGGGCGGGTGATGTCGTTAGGCTGCCGCGCGGTGGTCGCAGCGGGCCCGCGAGCGGGTTCGAGTCAGTGGAGAGGGGTAATGGGCTTCGGTCATATTCAGCAGCGCCGTTTGTCGGACGATATCGTCGAACAACTGGAGCGCATGATTTTGGAAGGTACGTTAAAGGCCGGCGAACGCCTGCCGGCTGAGCGTGCATTGGCCGAGCAGTTCGGCGTATCGCGGCCATCATTGCGTGAGGCGATTCAGAAGCTGGCGGCCAAAGGGCTGCTGGTGAGTCGCCAGGGCGGCGGTAACTATGTGGCCGAGGCGCTGGGTTCGACCTTTAGCGATCCGCTGCTGCATCTGCTGGAAAGCAACCCCGAGGCGCAGCGCGACCTGCTGGAGTTTCGCCATACCCTGGAAGGCTCCTGCGCCTTCTACGCCGCCCAGCGCGCCACCGAGCTGGATCACCAGCGGCTGCGCGAAGCCTTCGAAGCCCTGCAGAATTGCTATGCCAGTGACGGCAAGGTCAGCCGTGCCGAGGAGGGCGCCGCCGATGCGCGCTTCCACCTGGCGATTGCCGAGGCCAGCCATAACGCCGTGCTGCTGCACACCATTCGCGGCCTGTTCGACCTGCTCAAGCGCAATGTGGTGACCAATATCGGCGGCATGTACGCGCTACGCAGCGAGACCCGCAAGATGCTGATGCAACAGCATGGCGAGCTGTACCAGGCGATTATCGACGGCCGCGCAGAAGAGGCGCGGGATATCTCCAATCGCCATATTCATTACGTACAGGAAGTGCTGGCCGAAGGCCTGCAAGAAGCCCAGCGCGTGGCGCGGGCGGAGCGGCGGCAGGGGTTTTGATTCAAAGGTCAAAGGCCCCTCTCCCCAGCCCTCTCCCGCAAGCGGGCGAGGGGGCTGATCGG
>JBCECW010000186.1:0-7140 GCA_039207785.1 Pseudomonas sp.
ACGTCGAAACCATGGACGCCGACCTGCGCGCGTTCTACGAATACAACTCCATGCATATGGAACCCTGGGATGGCCCGGCCGGTGTGGTACTCACCGACGGTCGCTATGCCGTGTGCCTGCTCGACCGTAACGGTCTGCGTCCGGCGCGTTGGGTCACCACCAGCAACGGCTATATCACCATCGCCTCGGAAATCGGCGTATGGGACTACAAGCCCGAAGACGTTATCGCCAAAGGCCGTGTCGGCCCGGGCCAGGTATTGGCCGTGGACACCGAAACCGGCCAGGTGCTGCATACCGACGATATCGACAGCCGCCTGAAATCGCGCCACCCCTACAAGCAGTGGCTGCGTAAAAGCGCCGTGCGCATTCAAGCGACCATGGACGACGACCATGGCGCGGCCACCTACGGCAGCGACCAGCTCAAGCAGTACATGAAAATGTTCCAGGTTACGTTCGAAGAGCGTGACCAGGTGCTGCGTCCGCTCGCCGAGCAGGGCCAGGAAGCCGTGGGCTCGATGGGTGACGACACGCCGATGGCCGTGCTGTCGCAGCGCGTGCGCCCGACTTACGACTACTTCCGCCAGCAATTCGCGCAGGTCACCAACCCGCCGATCGACCCACTGCGCGAAGCCATCGTGATGTCCCTGGAAATCTGCCTGGGCGCCGAGCGTAATATTTTCGAAGAGTCGCCGGCCCACGCTTCCCGCGTGATCCTCAGCTCGCCGGTGATTTCGCCGGCCAAGTGGCGCTCGCTGATGAACCTCGACACCCCCGGGTTCGAGCGGCATGTCATCGACCTGAACTACGACGAAAGCATCGGCCTCGAAGCCGCCGTGCGTAACGTTGCCGACCAGGCCGAAGAAGCCGTACGCAGTGGCAAGTGCCTGCTGGTACTGACCGACCGGCATATCGCCCCAGGCAAGCTGCCGATCCACGCCTCGCTGGCTGTGGGTGCGGCGCATCACCGTCTGATCGAAAAAGGCCTGCGTTGCGACTGCAATATCCTGGTGGAAACCGCCACCGCCCGTGACCCGCACCACTTTGCCGTGCTGGTGGGCTTTGGTGCCTCGGCGGTTTACCCGTACCTGGCGTACGAAGTGCTGGCCGACCTGATCCGCACCGGCGAAGTGCTGGGCGATCTGTACGAAGTGTTCAAGCACTACCGCAAAGGCATCTCCAAAGGCCTGCTGAAAATCCTCTCGAAGATGGGCATTTCCACCGTGGCCTCGTACCGCGGTGCGCAACTGTTCGAAGCCGTTGGCTTGTCCGATGAAGTGGTCAACCTGAGCTTCCGTGGTGTCGCCAGCCGCATCAAAGGTGCGCGTTTTGTCGATATCGAAGCCGAGCAGAAACTGCTCGCCAGCGAAGCCTGGAACAACCGCAAAGCCATCCAGCAGGGCGGTTTGCTCAAGTTCGTCTACGGCGGTGAATACCACGCCTACAACCCGGACGTGGTCAACACCCTGCAGGCCGCCGTAAAAACCGGCAGCTACGAGAAATTCAAGGAATACACCACGCTGGTCGACACCCGTCCGGTATCGATGATCCGTGACCTGCTGAAAGTCAAAGACGCCGCCACGCCGCTGGCCCTCGACCAGGTCGAGCCGCTGGAAGCGATCCTCAAGCGTTTTGACTCGGCCGGTATTTCCCTGGGCGCGCTGTCGCCGGAAGCCCACGAAGCCATCGCCGAAGCCATGAACCGCCTGGGCGCGCGTTCCAACTCCGGTGAAGGTGGTGAAGACCCGGCGCGTTACGGCACCGTGCGCAGCTCGAAAATCAAGCAAGTGGCCACCGGTCGTTTCGGTGTCACCCCGGAATACCTGGTCAACGCCGAAGTGCTGCAGATCAAGGTTGCCCAAGGCGCCAAACCGGGCGAGGGCGGTCAGCTGCCAGGCGGCAAGGTCAACGGCCTGATCGCCAAGCTGCGTTATGCGGTACCGGGCGTAACCCTGATTTCGCCACCGCCGCACCACGACATCTACTCCATCGAAGACCTGTCGCAGCTGATCTTTGACCTCAAGCAGGTCAACCCATCGGCGCTGGTGTCGGTGAAATTGGTGGCAGAAGCCGGCGTGGGTACCATCGCCGCCGGTGTGGCCAAGGCCTATGCCGACCTGATCACCATTTCCGGTTACGACGGTGGTACCGGCGCTTCGCCGCTGACCTCGATCAAATATGCCGGCGCACCATGGGAACTCGGCCTGGCCGAAACCCACCAGACCCTGCGCGGCAACGACCTGCGCGGCAAGGTGCGGGTGCAAACCGACGGCGGCCTGAAAACCGGCCTCGACGTGATCAAGGCGGCCATCCTCGGCGCCGAAAGCTTCGGCTTCGGTACCGCGCCGATGATCGCCCTGGGCTGCAAATACCTGCGTATCTGCCACCTGAACAACTGCGCCACCGGTGTAGCCACCCAGAACGAGAAGCTGCGCAAGGACCACTTCATCGGCACCGTCGAAATGGTGATGAACTTCTTCACCTTCGTCGCCGAGGAAACCCGCGAGTGGCTGGCCAAGGTTGGCGTTGCCAGCTTGGAAGAGCTGATCGGCCGTACCGATCTGCTGGAAATGCTGCCGGGTGAAACCGACAAGCAGCAGTTCCTCGACCTCAGCCCGCTGCTGGGCAGCGACCATGTACCGGCCGACAAGCCGCAGTTCTGCCAGGTGGACCGCAACCCGCCGTTCGACGAAGGCAAGCTGGCCGAGCAAATGGTTGCGATGGCCAAGCCGGCCATCGACGGCCTGACCGGTGCCGAGTTCGACCTGGATATCTGCAACTGCGACCGTTCCATCGGTGCCCGTGTGTCTGGCGAAATCGCCCGTGTACACGGTAACCAGGGCATGGCCAAGGCGCCGATTACCTTCCGCTTCAAAGGCACGGCCGGGCAGAGCTTTGGCGTGTGGAACGCCGGCGGCCTGAACCTTTACCTGCAAGGCGACGCCAACGACTACGTGGGCAAGGGCATGACCGGCGGCAAGCTGGTCATCGTGCCGCCGGCCAACAGCGCGTTCAAAACCCAGGATGGCGCTATCGTCGGCAACACCTGCCTGTACGGCGCTACGGGCGGCAAGCTGTTCGCCGCCGGTACTGCCGGTGAGCGTTTTGCCGTGCGTAACTCCGGTGCCCACACCGTGGTGGAAGGCACCGGCGACCACTGCTGCGAATACATGACCGGCGGTTTCGTCTGCGTACTGGGCAAGACGGGTTACAACTTCGGTTCGGGCATGACCGGCGGTTTCGCCTATGTGCTCGATCTGGACAACACCTTCGTTGACCGCGTGAACCATGAGCTGGTGGAAATCCAGCGCATCAGCGGTGAGGCGATGGAGTCCTACCGCAGTCACCTGCAAGGCGTGCTGGCAGAGTATGTGCAGGAAACATCCAGCGAGTGGGGTCGCAACCTCCTGGAAAACCTGGACGACTACCTGCGCAAGTTCTGGCTGGTAAAACCGAAAGCCGCCAGCCTTGGGTCGCTGCTCTCCAGCACCCGTGCCAACCCACAATAATGTGCGCCTGCCGTAGTTTGATGAGGTTTTTACAATGACTGAACGTCTGAACAACGACTTCCAGTTCCTCGATGTCGGGCGCAAAGATCCGAAGAAGAAGCTCCTGCGTCAGCGCAAGAAGGAATTCGTCGAGATCTACGAGCCCTTCAAGCCCGCGCAATCGGCCGACCAGGCCCACCGTTGCCTGGGGTGTGGTAACCCGTATTGCGAGTGGAAGTGCCCGGTGCACAACTTTATTCCGAACTGGCTGAAGCTGGTTTCGGAAGGCAATATCCTGGCCGCCGCCGAGCTGTCTCACCAGACCAACACCCTGCCGGAAGTGTGCGGCCGCGTGTGCCCGCAAGACCGTCTGTGCGAGGGTGCGTGCACCCTTAATGACGGCTTCGGCGCGGTGACCATCGGCTCGGTGGAGAAGTACATCACCGACACCGCCTTCGCCATGGGCTGGCGCCCGGATATGTCCAAGGTCGTGCCGACTGGCAAGCGTGTTGCCATTATTGGTGCGGGCCCGGCGGGCCTGGGCTGTGCCGACGTCCTGGTGCGTAACGGCGTAACGCCGGTGGTGTTCGACAAGAACCCGGAAATCGGTGGCCTGCTGACCTTCGGTATTCCCGAATTCAAGCTGGAAAAAAGCGTACTCACCCGCCGTCGTGAAGTGTTTACCGGCATGGGCATCGAATTCCGCCTGAACACCGAAGTAGGCAAGGACGTTACCGTCGACCAGTTGCTCGAAGAATACGATGCCGTGTTCATGGGCATGGGCACCTACACGTACATGAAGGGCGGCTTCCCCGGTGAAGACCTGCCAGGCGTGCACGATGCACTGGACTTCCTGATTGCCAACGTCAACCGCAACCTGGGTTTCGAAAAGGCGCCGGAAGACTTTATTAACATGAAGGGCAAGCGCATCGTCGTGCTCGGTGGTGGTGACACCGCCATGGACTGCAACCGCACCTCGATCCGCCAGGGCGCCAAGTCGGTAACCTGCGCCTACCGTCGTGACGAAGAGAACATGCCCGGCTCGCGCAAAGAGGTGAAGAATGCCAAGGAAGAAGGCGTGAAATTCCTCTACAACCGCCAGCCGATTGCCATCGTCGGTGAAGACAAGGTTGAAGGCGTCAAGGTGGTCGAGACCCGTCTCGGCGAGCCGGACGCCCGTGGCCGTCGCAGCCCCGAGCCAATCCCGGGCTCTGAGGAAATCATCCCGGCCGAAGCCGTGCTGATCGCCTTCGGTTTCCGCCCAAGCCCGGCGCCATGGTTCGAGCAGTTCAGCATCCAGACCGACAGCCAGGGCCGCGTGATTGCGCCTGAGAAAGCCAAGTTCAAGCACCAGACCAGCAACCCGAAGATCTTTGCCGGTGGCGATATGGTGCGTGGTTCGGACTTGGTGGTGACGGCGATCTTCGAAGGTCGTCAGGCTGCTGAAGGTATCCTGGATTACCTGAACGTCTAAGCTGCTGCGCTCGGTGATGCTGCGTTGCAGGACGCGGAAAAAATGCTCATTGGCTACAGCCAACTCCGCTTTTTTCCGCATCCTGCGCCTTGCCTCACCTTCGCTCGCGACGCTTAGATAGTTGGCCAAAAGACAACTTCTCCGCGACAAATTGACTCCATAGACAAAAGGCACGGCACTCGCCGTGCCTTTTGCTGTGCGCTCTGCGAAAATGCGCGCACTTTTTTGCTGCCTACTTTTTGCAGGACTCGCCATGACCGCCCTGAAGAACGATCGCTTCCTCCGTGCCTTGTTGAAACAGCCTGTCGACGTCACTCCTGTGTGGATGATGCGCCAGGCCGGTCGCTACCTGCCGGAGTACCGTGCCAGCCGCGCCAAGGCCGGCGACTTCATGGGGCTGATGCAGAACCCGCAATTCGCCTGCGAAGTGACCCTGCAGCCGCTGGACCGCTACCCACAGCTGGATGCGGCGATCCTGTTCTCCGATATCCTCACCATCCCCGATGCCATGGGCCAGGGCCTGTACTTTGAAACCGGCGAAGGCCCGCGCTTCAAGAAGGTCATCAGCAGCCTGGCCGATGTGGAAGCGCTGCCAATTCCTGATCCGGAAAAAGACCTTGGCTATGTAATGGATGCCGTGCGCACCATCCGCAGCGCCCTCAATGGCCGCGTGCCGTTGATTGGCTTCTCCGGCAGCCCGTGGACGCTGGCCACCTATATGGTCGAAGGCGGCTCGTCGAAAGACTTCCGCAAATCCAAGGCCATGCTCTACGACAACCCGCAAGCCATGCACCTGCTGCTCGACAAGCTGGCGCAGTCGGTTACCAGCTACCTCAATGGCCAGATCCTGGCCGGCGCGCAGGCGGTGCAGATCTTCGATACCTGGGGCGGCAACCTGTCGGCGGCGGCGTATCTGGAGTTCTCGCTGGCCTATATGAAGAAGATCGTCAGCGGCCTGATTCGCGAGCACGAAGGGCGCACCATTCCGGTGATTCTGTTCACCAAGAATGGCGGCCTGTGGCTGGAGTCGCTGGCCGATGCTGGCGCCGATGCGCTAGGCCTGGACTGGACCTGCGATATCGGCCAGGCCCGTGCGCGCGTTGGCGCCCAGGTGGCCCTGCAAGGCAATATGGACCCCACCGTGCTCTACGCCCAGCCAGCGGCCATCCGCAACGAAGTGGCACGCATTCTGGCCAGCTACGGCAAGGGCAGCGGCCATGTGTTCAACCTTGGCCACGGCATTACCCCGGAAGTGGACCCAGCCCACGCTGGCGCCTTCCTGGAAGCGGTGCACGAGTTGTCGGCGCAGTACCACCAGTAACGAAAAAGGCCGCTCAATGAGCGGCCTTTGTTTTGCTGGGTACGGTGCTCTGGTGCGCGGAGCACACCCTACGAGACCGTGTCATGCACCGACCGTCTCGGTTACGCCGATACCCTAGGGTGTGCGCCGCGCACCATTACGGAAGTGGGGCGAACGGTGAGCCACCGTCGGCAGTCTGCAACTCGATCAGGTAATTACGGAAAATCTGCCCCAGCACCTGGGTGGCTATTTCCAGCTGGTCGCGCGGCATCTGCGCGGCCACCTGGTCGGCAGTATCCAGCGCATCTTCAGCGCCATTGACCGCCGCCATCTTCAGCACGATATAGGCCTGCACGTTATTGGCCTGCACGCCTTCGCCCCGGAAGAACATCATGCCCAGGCGGTATTGGCTTTGTGCGTGGCCTTGCAGGGAGGCTTGCTCGAACAGATTCAGCGCTTGCGGCAGATCACGCGGAGCACGTTTGCCGTCGTAGTAAAACTCGCCCAGTTCGTATTGGGCTTCAGGGTCGCCGCTCTGGGCGGCTTGCTGGCAAGCGGAAAGGGCTTCGGCCTGGTCTTCGGGAAGGGTGTTGAGCGAACAGCGGCCGGTGGCCGGGATCAGCAAGGAGTTACCGCCGGCCGATGCAACCAGCGGCAGCAGAAGCAACAGGCAGCCCAGGGACAGGGTGCGGCCGATGCAGTTCATAACAATCAACACGCCTCATAAGCAGTGCGGGCCATGCCCGGCCATCGGAACGCGACGGCCCGCGCATTATGGAATAAGCCAGGTGCTTGTTACAAAGTCTTTACCGACTTTTCTGCCCCGTCCGTCACGCCCTGGCGGCTGTGCAGCGCCAGCAGCAGCCAGGTCAGCAGCGGAT
>JBCECW010000187.1:0-7114 GCA_039207785.1 Pseudomonas sp.
CCGGTGTATTGCGCCTGCGGGCATTCTTCCAGCACGGCCAGGTCGATGGTGCCGTTGAGGTTGGCCGAGGCAGAGTTTCCTTCCGCGGCGTTGGTGACCTCGGCGCCCCACCAACGGCGGCAGCGGGCGATATCGTCGGCGTTCTGCCGGCCTTTGTAGATTCGTTCGCCATGGCCGCGCGGGCCCAGGCCCGTGTGCAGGTCGACCCAGGCCAGGTTCTGGCAGCCTTGCCCATGCTGGCGCAGGATTTGTCGCAGTTGCTGGTTGCTCCAGGTCGGCGCCGTGCCGGCAAAGAACAGGCCCTTGGGGTCGCTGTGCTGGCCGCGCGAGATACCGGCCTGCAAGCCCTTGCGGCCATAGCGCAGGGCAAAAATCAGCAGCTTGAGCAGGTTGAGCGGTCCCGCCGGCCATTTGCGCGGCAGCAGCACTGGGGCCAGGCGGCGATATTCGGCGTTGTCCGGCAGCGCCTGGCTGAAGTCGAGAAAGTTGCGGTTGAGGTCGACGTTCTCGTGCGTCACCCGGCGCAGGTGCGAGAAGCCGTAAGGGTTTAACGCATGGATATAGAGCACCGCGAGGTCGTCGCGGGTGGAGGTGGCAAACCAGGCATCGTCATTCAGGCGGTCCACCTGGATGGCCGAGCCGCAAAAGCCTTCCACGCCGTGGCAGCCGCTGCTGATCACCAGCAGATTCGGCGCATCGGCCTGACCGTGCAGGGCCACGTCGATGGCCAACTGTTCGCCGTCGCGGCCGGGCAGCGGGTGGATATGTGACTCGACGGCCAGCCCACGCCGGGCACAGCTATTGAGAAACGCCTGACGCGCCTGGGCGTAGCTTTGCGCAAAGCACGACAGGCTCATCGAATACGCCCCACGCTGCTGTGCTGTTCGCCGATCTGCACGGTCTCGATTTCGATCTCGGTGCCGAACTCCACAGACAAGTCGCGCAGGCGCTCCAGAATACGCCGCGCCTGCTGGTTATTGGCCTCGGTGTCGAAGGCCAGCAGGGGAATACCGCGCTCGGCATCGCGGCCGCCATGGCCCAGCTGAATCGGGTGCAGCAGCATTTCGCGCAGGGTGCCATCGGCCTTGAAACGGCATTCGGCAACCACGCTTTCAAACCAGATCGGTTCGGCAAAAATGCCCACCACGCGGCGCCATTCGAGAAACTCGGCCGGGGTGCTCAGGCGGGGGTTGGTAATGCCTTTGGGGCCGACGATGGCTTCGGCGGCCATCCACTCTTTTTCTTCCCACTCGTCACGGGCCACCACTTGCTGGCTGTTGTCCATAAAGCAGAAGTTGCCCAGCGAATACAGCAGCGGCTTGCCGTTGTAGATCTCGATACCGCGCAGCTGGTGCGGGCCATGGCCGCAGAGCATATCGGCGCCGTTATCCACCAGCGTGCGGGCCAGTGCTGGCAGGTAGTCGGGTACTTCGGTGGTGAAGTTGTCCGGTTCATGGGTGTGCTGGGCGACGATGGTGAAGTCCGAGGTCTGCTTGGCCTGGCGCACGTTGAGCAAAATCTCAGCGTGGTCTTTGCGGTCGTATTCCCAGCTGATACGCAGCGAGCCGGGCTCGGCTTGTGGGTCGACGCGGTAGTGCAGGGCCATGCCCAGGTGCACGCTGTGGTTGCCGTACAGGGCCTTGAGCAGGTAGTGATCCTGGAAGGGCTCCTGGGCATTCAGGCGTTGCAGTACGGCGAAATCCTGCGGGCTGACCAAGCGGTGGGGCGTGGTGCGCAGCGGGTTTAGGCCCGGGCGCGGCGGGACTACGCCCAGGCCATCGTTGGCCGGCGAATTGGCTTCGAAGGTGGTGGCATAGGACACCAGCGCCACCCGCGCACTCGGCGTATTGCAGAACGCCGGCGCGCGCGCAGCGGCCAGGCTGGCGCCGGTGCCGCTGTGGGCAATGCCGGCCTCATCGAGCAGGCGGTTGGTCATGTTCATGCCCTGGATGCCCCAGTCCAGCGCATGGTTGTTGGCCCGCGCCATCAGGTTGAAACCCATGCTGGCGAGGTCGGCCGGGGCATCGGCATCGCTGATCAACCAGGCGAAACCGGATTCGGCTTCCGGGTAGCCGCTGTAGGTTTTCAGGTCGATGGCGGAGCCTTCGTAGTTGCCGACCACAATATCGCCGCGCTGCAGAATGCTCAGCAGCTCCGGGCTTTTGCGTTGCAGCTTGGCCTTGATGCCATGGGTGATGATGATGTCGCCAACGGCGATCACGCAGAAATCGTCAGCCACATCGGCCTGGCGCCACGAGGCATTCAGTTCCAGGGTGGCGGGGCGCTGTTGCGGGGCTTTGACACGTTGATGCATGGTCGAATGGTTCCTGGCTCAGGCGGGGCAAGCGGACGAAGTGGGGGTAGCAGCGGCGGCGATATCAGCGGCGCTGCGTTCGGGGTTGATACAGCGCATGCCCAGGGCTGCGCTGAGCAGTAGGGCGATGCCAAACAGGCCGACCACCAGCTCGAAGCCCTGGGCAATATCGCCGCCCTTGAAGGCCACGGCCTGGCCCACCAGATGGGGCGCGAGCATGCCGGCGCTGGTCATCAGGCCGATATGGATGGCCAGCATGCTGCCGCGTTGGCTGCTGGGGGCGATAAACGCCACGATGCTGTTGGCAAAGGCCGGCAGCAGGTTGACCAGCACGCCGCCCACCAGATAGAGCGCCAGGGTGAACGGCAGGCTCTGCTCGAAGAAACCCAATGCCACCATCGCTGCGCCGCCAACGGCACAGGCCAGCATGGGCGGCGCCACCATCGCCATGCGCACGCTGGCGCCGCGTTTCAGCGCCCGTTGCGAGAGGGCCGAGACCACCAGGTTGACCACGATCACGCCAAAGGTGGCGACCATCACCACATAGCCCGATTGCATCGGTGCCAGGCCCAGGCCTTTTTGCAGGTACACCGGCACCCAGCTGTAGATCAGCGCGGTGGGCAGGTAGCTGCAGAAGCCGGCGAGGGTGATGCAGACAAAGGTGCGGTTAAGCAGCAGGCGGCGGTAGCTGACGCTGCTGGTGGGAGTGTCCTGCGCCTCCTCGCCATAGGTGCCTTCACGGCCGAATACCAGCCAGAGCCCAAGCCATAGCAGGCCGATAGCCGCCAAGGCCAGGTAGGCCATCCGCCAGCCGGCGTGCTGGATAATCAGCGGCAACGACAAGGCGCCGAGAATGGCCCCAACCATGATCGCCACCTGGATCAATGCCGCTGGCAACACCCGCTCACGGGGCGCATACCATTTGAAGCACGCGTGCTGGGTTACCGCCGTGCCCGGTCCGCAGCCGGCACCGAGCAGCATGCGGCTGGCCACCAGGGCAAAAAAGCTGCTGCTGATGGCGGTAAGCAACTGGGCAACCATCCACACCAGCGACATGCTGCCCAGGATCAGGCGGCTGGGCAGGCGGTTGGCGAGAAAGCCCACCAGCACGCCCGACAGCGAATAGAGAAAGAAAAACGCACTGCCGATAAAACCGAACTGCTCGGGGGTGAGCTTGAGCTCATCGATAATCTGCACGCCGGCAAAGGCGAAGATGGATTTATCCAGCACGCTGATGACCATCACCGCCATCAGCAGGGCGACCACGATCAGGCGTTGCGGTTTGTCGTTGATATCGGTGGGCATGGGGCGTCTCGGCAAAGGCAATGACGCGCAGCATGCCGCAGGGCCCGGCGGGTGAGTAATCACCGATGGGTATGGGCATCGCGGTTGGTTATGACGAGCTGGAGCGGTAGATCAAGAGCCCCTCTCCCCCAGCCCTCTCCCGTAAACGGGAGAGGGAGCAAAACGTCACCCCTCGCCCGCTTGCGGGAGAGGGGCTGGGGGAGAGGGCAGCGTTTACTCGGTCTTGGCGTGCGGACTCTTGTAGACATAAATCAGCTCATCCGCCAACGCCTTGGCCTCACGCGTCATCAGCTCCGGATCGCGACACACCAGGGAGATATTCATCGGCGGCACCGCCTCGGCCAGCTCCAGCACGCTCAGGCTGTTCATGATGAACTGGGTGCGCTCCAGCACCCGCAGCGACCAATAGCTGATGGCATCGCTGCTGCCAGCCAGCTCCGAATACAGCACCACCGATGCGCATTCGATAACGTTGTCCGGCAACGCCAGGCCATGCTCGGCAAACAGATTGCCGAGGTTGGATTGCTCCATGGAATCCTGCATCAGCCACTCTTGATCACGCAGTTCGTGCAGGGATTTGGCCCCGGCCAGCGGATGGCCATTGCGCACCGCCAGCACCGTCGGTTGCTGGTACAGCTCGGTCCAATGAAAGCCCTCGGCATTGCGCGCTTGCGGCAGTGAGGTCAGCACCATATCCAGCAGGCCTTCACGCAAGCCTTCCATCAATTTCGATGGGCGCAGTTCGTGGATATGCACCTGCACTTTTGGGTAGCGCTTGCGGTAGCGATTCAGGCTGCTGACGAACTGTTGGCTGGGGGTCACCGGCGATACGCCAATGGACAGCTTGCCGTCCATCACGCCTTTAAGGGTGTCGATTTCCTCGCGGGCGCGGCGTACTTCTTCCAGGATCAGGCGCGCACGTTTTACCAGGCGCTCGCCGTATTCGGTCACCGTAATGCCGCGGTTGGACCGCACCAGCAAGGGCACGCCCAGTTCGGTTTCGAGTTCTTTGATGCCCTTGGATAACGCCGGTTGCGAGATATACAGCAGGCGCGAGGCCTCCTGGATACTGCCGCTTTCGCAGATGGCCACAATGGCACGCAGCTGGTGCAACTTCATGGGAACGTCACTGGCTATCGAGAAGTGAGGGGCGGAATTTAAAGCAAAACAACCACGTTGTGAGCGGCAGCGCATCGCGGCCCCCGCTACAGCCCCCGTCATCCGGGCGTATCAGGGAATTTCACGGTCTGATAAATCTTCGTCAATCAAGCGAATTTAAAGGCCTATTTTCTTCGAATTACGCTGATTGTGCGTGCTCGATTTTTGCCTTATGCGGTCAGCTTCGGTATGGTGGCGCGATGCCTGACCACTGTTTGACCCCTCATTCTGCTTTTGGGGCGCGCCCTCTTTTGCGCCCTTTTTCTGGCGCGGCCCTGTCCGCGCTGCTGCGAGTCGCCCTGCGTGACTCATCTTTTGGAGCCTGCTTGGCTCCTGGTTTGGAGACTGACGATGAAGTCCATCACCACCCTGGCGGGAGTCATAAGCCTTGGCTTGTGTTCCTTGTCGTTGCCGGCCCTGGCCGGCGCCAAATGCGAGCTGGACCGGCCGGTAAAATTCGGCGGGATGAATTGGGAAACCAATCGGATCATCACCGAGATCGAGCGCTTTATCATCACCGAAGGCTACGGCTGCAAAACCGAAGTCGAGTCGGGTGAAACCCTGACGATGCTGGCCGCCATGCAGCGCGGCGATGTCGATATCAATGCGGAAATCTGGGCCACCACCATCGGCGTGCCCTGGGAAAAAGCCCTGGCCGGCGGCAAGGTCAAAGCCCTGGGCACCGTGTTTGAAGGCACCGAAGGCTGGTATATCCCGCGCTATGTGGCCGAACGCTTTCCCGAGCTGAAAAGCGCCGCCGACCTGCCCAAGTACAAAGACCAGTTCAGCGACCCGGAAGAACCGGAAAAAGGCCGTTTCTACAATTGCCCGGCCGGCTGGAGCTGTGGCGTAAGCACCGCCAACCTGTTCAAGGCGCTGAAACTCGACAGCAGCTACACCCTGTTTGGCCCCGGCACCGGTGCGGCGCAAAAAGC
This sequence comes from Pseudomonas sp., assembly GCA_039207785.1. Taxonomy (GTDB): domain Bacteria; phylum Pseudomonadota; class Gammaproteobacteria; order Pseudomonadales; family Pseudomonadaceae; genus Aquipseudomonas. Next base: position 5,713 of record JBCECW010000187.1, read on the forward strand.
CGCCATTACCTCGGCCTACAAACGTAAGCGCAATATCGTTTTCTACTACTGGCAACCGACCACCGTGGTCGGCCAGCTGGACCTGGTCAAACTCGACCTGCCGCCCGTGGATGCCGAGGCCGCCGCGTGCAATACGCTGCCCACCTGCGCCACGCCCAAGCCCACCGGCTACCCGCCGACAAAAGTCCTCACCGGGGTCAATACCCAGTTCAGCGAGCAAGCGCCGCAGTTGGCGAGCTTCCTGAGCAAGGTCGCCATCGCCCCGGACCAGCTCAATAGCCTGCTGAGTTGGTACGAGGAAGAAGGTGCCGAGCCGCCAGAGGCCGCGCAACGCTTCCTTGAGCAGCACCCCGAGGTGTGGAGCCAGTGGCTGCCGCCGGCCGTGGCGGCGCAGGTCAAGCAAGCGTTGTAGCCGATTAACCCGCCCGGCGGCGCTGGCGGCCGGGCCCGTGGTAGCGAGTGTGTTTTATGTTCCCTGAAGTTTTTCCCGCGCGTGAGTTGCGCCAGGCCATCGACGCGTTCGTCGAGCAGTTGGTGGTGCGTTATGCCGATGTTTTAGAGGCGATGTCCAAGCCCGTTCTGCAGGTGTTGGTGTGGTTGGAGCACCTGCTGCGCGTCGCGCCCTGGTGGTCGATTGTGCTGGCGGTTTTTCTGTTGAGCCTGGCGGTGAGTCGGCGCTTGTTGTTGAGCGTGGGCATGGCCGCGCTGCTGTGTGTGATCGGCCTGGTGGGCCTGTGGGACCGGGGCATGCAAACCCTGGCACTGATGATCATGGCCACCGGCTTGTCGGTGCTTGTCGGCATTCCCATGGGCATTTTTATGGGCCGCGTCAATTGGGCGCGGCGGCTGTTTACCCCGCTGCTGGATGTGATGCAGACCATGCCCAGCTTTGTGTACCTGATCCCGGTGGTGATGCTGTTCGGCCTGGGCAAGATCCCGGCGATTATCGCCACGGTGATCTATGCCGTGCCGCCGGTGATCCGCCTGACCGAGCTGGGTATTCGCCTGGTGGATGAAGACGTGCTGGAAGCCTCGCGCGCGTTCGGCGCCAACCCGCGCCAGCAGTTGTTTGGCGTGCAGCTGCCGCTGGCGCTGCCCAACATCATGGCCGGTATCAACCAGACCACCATGATGGCGCTGTCGATGGTGGTGGTCGCCTCCATGATCGGCGCCCGTGGCCTGGGCCAGGAAGTGCTGTTGGGCATCAACCAATTGGAAGTGGGCCGTGGCCTGTTGGCCGGGCTGGCGATTGTGGCCCTGGCGATTATGTTCGACCGAATCACCCAGGCGTACGGCCAGCGTCAGCAAGGAGTGTCGCAATGAGCAAGATTGAAATCCGCGGGCTCTCCAAAATCTTCGGCCGTCATGAAAAAGCCTGCCTGGATGCCGTGCAGGACGGCAT
>JBCECW010000188.1:0-1309 GCA_039207785.1 Pseudomonas sp.
ACCAGATGATGAAGCCGGGCATCGGCAGCTATGACCGCTTCAAGCGCATGTTCGAGAAGTACTCCAAGGAGGCCGGGAAAGAGCAGTACCTGATCCCCTACTTCATCGCCGCGCACCCGGGCACCACCGACGAAGACATGATGAACCTCGCCTTGTGGCTCAAGGGCAATGGCTTCCGCGCCGACCAGGTGCAGGCCTTCTACCCCTCGCCCATGGCCAGCGCCACCGCCATGTACCACTCGGGCAAGAACCCGCTGCGCAAGGTCACCTACAAGAGCGATGGCGTGACCATCGTTAAAAGCGAAGAGCAGCGCCGCCTGCACAAAGCCTTCCTGCGTTATCACGACCCCAAGGGTTGGCCGATGCTGCGTGAAGCGCTGTTGCGCATGGGCCGTGGTGACTTGATCGGGCCGGGCAAAAACCAGCTGATTCCGCTGCACCAGCCGGCCACCGACAGCTACCAGAGCGCGCGGCGCAAGAACTCGACGCCGGCCGGCAGCCATAAGGTTGGCAAGGACAGCACCAAGATCCTTACCCAGCACACCGGCCTGCCACCGCGCGCCAGCGACGGCGGCAACCCGTGGGACAAGCGCGAGCAAGCCAAGGCCGCTGCGTTCGCCAAGAACAAGGAAGACGCCAAGGCCCGTCAGGACGCGGCCAAGGGCGGTAAAGGCAAAGGTGGCAAGGGCGGCAAGAAGCCAGCGCGTCAGCCTGTATTCCCGCGTTAACGCCTAGATCGCTTGGTGCGCGGAGCGCCCCCTACGAGATCCCGTAGGGGGCGCTCCGCGCACCAAGCGCCATACCTTCCCGGCATATTTTTAATGCCTGCAACGTATCTACCGAGCGCAACCCGCGCCCTCTCTGCTTATTCGTTTAAGCACTAAAAATCCAAGCTTTAATTATTTTCCTCGCAAAACCCCCGCCATTACTTTGCCTGCACGTTTATGCCCCCTTGCAGGAGTGTCCCCATGCGCCTTTCCCCGCTGTTTTCGACCCTGACCGTGGTGCTGGCCCTGGCCGCCAGCGGTGCAGTGGCCGGCGAGCTCAAGCAGATCCGTATCGCCGTGCCCGATATCAGCGCCGGCAAAACCCCAAGCGGCGCCGGCATTGTCGATGTGCTGCGCGATCGCCAGGACTTGGAAAAAGAATTCGCCGCCGACGGCATCGAAGTGCAATGGAATTTCTTCAAAGGCGCGGGCCCGGCGGTCAACGAAGCCTTGGCCAACGGGCAAGTCGATTTCGCCTACCTGGGCGATCTGCCGGCCATCGTTGGCAAGGCCAATGGCCAGGATACTCGCCAGCTCAGCGC
>JBCECW010000188.1:1319-7087 GCA_039207785.1 Pseudomonas sp.
TGCTCAGCGCCACTGCCCGCGATGTAAAACAGTACCTGGGCGTGCTACCGGGGTCGGGCATTACCTCGCTGGAAACCCTCAAGGGCAAACGCGTGGCGATTTTTCGTGGCACCGCCACCCAGTTGTCTTTCGATGCCGCGCTGGCCAGCAAGGGCCTGACCGAGCGTGATTTCAAGGTGATCAACCTCGACTACAACGCCGCTGGTGCTGCATTGGCCGCCAAGCAGATCGACGCCACCTGGACCGGTCCGGGTGTATTCGCCCTGCAAGCACGTGGCCTGGCCGAAGTGCCGGTGAGCACCACCGACCTCAATGGCGCCGGCAGCCTGCAAGCCGTGCTGCTGGGCACCGGGGCTTTTGTCGACGCCCACCCGGATATCGTCAAGCGCCTGCTTAAAGCGCAGCAACCGGCGGTGAACTGGCTGCGTAACGAAGAGCACAAGCAAGCCTATGTCGACCTGGTGGCGCGGCTGTCCACCTACCCGGCGGACATTCTTAATGCCGACTCCGGCAGCCAGTCCTTTGTAAAAATCTTTAACCCGCAGCTGGACCAGGAGTTCCTCGCCAACCTGCAAAACGGCGTGGACGTGGCGCTGGCGCAGAAGCTGATCCGCAAGGGCTTCAAGGTCAGTGACTGGGCGCAGCCGGCGTTCCTCGATGCCGCGCTGCAAGGCCAGGATGCCAGCGCCGCGCAGGCCTCGCGGTAAGGCACGGGGCGCAGGAGGTCTGCCATGCGTCGTATCGACACCATCGCCACCTGGGCCCAGGTAATTGTCCGGGCCCTGGAGGCCGAGGGCATTGCCAGCGCGCCTTTGCTCCGTGAAGCCGGTATCGACCCGGCCACCTTGCACGACGCCAACCAGCGTATTGCCCAGGCCAATATGAGCCTGCTGTGGCGCGCCGCGCTGCGCGAAAGCGGTGATGAATGTTTTGGCCTGCGGGTGGCGCGTTGCGGTTATCCAACCGACTTCCACGGCCTGTCGTTTGCCATGCAAAGCAGCTTTACCTTGAGCGAAGCGCTGGAGCGCTCGATTCGTTATTGCGCGGTAATCAGCACCTCGGCCGCCATGCAGCTACAGCAACTGCCCGGCGTGACTCGCCTGGTGTATGGCCTGGCCGAAGGCGTGGTGGTGGAGCGCATTGCCACCGAAGCCTTTATCGCCAGCTCGGTGCAATTCGCCCAGCAAACCTGGCGCGAGGCGCAAGTGATCGAGCGCGTCTGCCTGACCCGCCCGACGCCAGCCGACCCGCAGCGCTGGACCGAGCTGCTGGGCTGCCCGGTGAGTTTCGATGCCCCAGTAAATGCCATCGACTACCGCAACGCCTGGCTGCAAGCGCCGCTGCGCACTGGCAACAGTGAGGTAGCCCGTGGCCTGGACCTGGTGCTGAGCGACTACCTCGAACGCCAGCGCCGCAGCAATCTGCCCGAACGCGTACGCACGGTGATCGTGCGCCAACTGCCGCTGGGCGAAGTGCAGCAAAGCAAGGTGGCCGACGAGTTGGGCATGAGCGTACGCAACCTGCACCGCCACCTGCATAAACACGCCAGCAGCTTTAAAGACCTGCTCGACGAAAGCCGCCGGCAACTGGCGATCACCTACCTGCGTCAGTCGCACTGCTCCATCAACGAAATCTGCTACCGCCTGGGGTTTAACGAACCCAGCAGTTTCAACCGCGCGTTTCGCCGCTGGACCGGATGCAGTCCGGGCCAGTGGCGGCGTGATGAGGCGAGCCAATACCGTTCACCCGCGATTGCACAGCGTCCTGCCGCCGCGTTTGCCCTCGCGGTCTAACCCCGATCTCGTAGGGTGCGCTCGGCGCACCACGGGGTTTACGCCGAAATGGCTTGGTGCGCGGCCGAACGCGGACCGGCGACCCTACGGAACCGTATTTCGTCTTGGCCATTTCGGCTAATGCCTTGTCCGCCAAAGCCCGTCCTCGCCGTCCCTGGCTCCTTAGCATGCTCTGCAAGATCGAGATGCTTTTCAGGAGCTTGCATGAACCGTTCACCTTACTGGCCACAATCGGCCCTTAAACCGCTAAGCCTGGCGGTATTGCTGGCCCTGCCGGGCGCCCTGTTGGCCGCTGAAAAGCCAGCGCCAGAAGTCGCCGAAACCAGCGCCGAGCAAGACGCCCCCAAACTGAAAACCGTAGTGGTCACCGCCCGCCGCCGTGAAGAAGCGGCGCAGGAAGTGCCCACGCCGATCACTACCTTGAGCGGTGCCAACCTAGAGACCCAGAAGGTCTACCGCATCCAGGATCTGCAGCAGGCGCTGCCCAGCGTAAACGTCGCCTATGTGCACGCGCGGGTATCGAGCCTGGCGGTGCGCGGTATCGGCAATAACCCGGCCAGCGATGGCCTGGAAGGTAGCGCCGGGGTGTACCTGGATAACGTTTACCTCGGCCGTCCGGGCATGGCCGCGTTCGATCTGCTCGACGTCGAACAGCTGGAATTGCTGCGTGGCCCGCAAGGCACTTTATTCGGTAAAAACACCACCGCCGGCGTGCTGAATATCACCACCCGTGGCCCGACCTTTACCCCGGAAAAAACCTTGGAGGTGTCCGGCGGCGAGCGCGGTTACTTCCAAACCAAAGGCTCGATTTCCGGCCCCCTGAACGACACCCTGGCCGGGCGCCTGTCGTTCTACCGCACCCGTGACGACGGCTACCTGGACAACGACTACGACAACCGCAAGCTGCTGGGCGGCGAGCGCGAAGGCCTGCGTGGCCAGTTGCTGTTCAAACCCAACGACGATTTCAGCCTGCGCTGGATCAACGAGTACAACGAAGAAAACTCCACCAGCGGTAGCGCCGTGATCTACGGCGCGGGCAAGACCTTCTGGGACCGCGCCACCCTGGTGGGCGCCAATCCGCAGATCGGGCGCAGCAATATCGACGGTCGCCAGAACGTCAGCGTGCACCAGAACGGCAGCTCCGTTGAGGCCAACTGGAACCTCGATGGCGGTTACACCCTGACCTCCATCAGCGCCTACCGCTACTGGCACTTCAACCCGGCCAACGATGCCGACCAGCTCGATGTGTCGGTGATCAAGGACTACGGCTACGAAGTGCACGACCGCCAGTTCTCCCAGGAAATTCGCCTGGCTTCGCCCAAGGGCGAGAACTTCGATTACGTGGTCGGTGCCTATGCCTTCAAGCAGGACCTGGGCAACCGCATTTTTAGCGACCTGGGTCCGCTGGCGGACGCCAACCTGATCGGCCTTAACCTCAATGCGCTGAACAATATCTACAGCGAAACCCACGGCAAGATTGATACCGAAAGTTATGCGCTGTTTGGCCAAGGCACCTGGCATATCACCAACCGCCTGGACTTCACGGCCGGCCTGCGTGGCACCTATGAAGAGAAAACCGCCAGCGTCGAGCGCCTGGCTCCGGTGGGTGGCGGCGCGGCCGTGGTGATCCCAGGAGTGGTCAATGGCTATGCCGTGCGCGCCTCGCAAGTGGGCGCTTACGACAGCGGCGACGTTGGTCTGCACAGCGCTTCACCGTCCGTGTTGCTGAGCCTGAGCTACCGCTTTACCGATGATGTGCTGGGTTACGCCTCGCTGTCCCACGGCGAGAAATCCGGCGGGGTCAACCTGGCCATTGCCTCGGCGCCGACCCTGGGTGCCGACTCGCTGCTGGTCGGCCCGGAACGCGCCAACGATGCGGAGCTGGGGATCAAGACCCAGCTGTTCAACGACCGGGTGCAGTTCAACAGCAATATCTTCTGGACCGGCATCAACGGCTACCAGGCCACCACCTATTACCAGCCGCCAGGTTCGGCCACCGGCTACCAGCTGCTGACCAACGCCGGCACCGTGCGCTCGCGCGGGGTGGAGTTCGAAGCCTCGGTGGTGCCCGTGCGTGGCCTGACGATCAACGCCAACGGCTCGTTTAACGACGTCACCTACCTGGACTTCAAAGGTGCCCCGTGCCCGGCAGAAGCCCCCGGCAACAGTTGCGACCTCAGCGGCGAGCGGGTAGCCGGCGCTTCGCGCTGGATCGGCAACCTTAATGGCGAATACAAGTTCCCGCAGATCAACCAGTTCGAACCCTATGTGGCCGGCAGCTACAGCTACCGCTCCGAAGCCGAAGGCACGCTGGATAACTCCAACCTGGCAACCATTGATGGTTACTCGCTGACCAACCTGTCTGCCGGTGTGCGGGTGGAAACCGGCGACGGTCTGCTGGACGCCTCGCTGTGGGTGAAAAACGCCTTCGACAAAGAGTATTACCAAGCGGTCGGCACCGCCGGCAACGGCCTGTACACCGCGTCCCTGGGCCAGCCGCGCACTGCCGGCGTGACCGTGCGTTACGACTTCTGAGGTGCCCATGAGCCACGCCAAACACCTAACCCTGGGCGCCTTTCTGATGGGCAGCGGCCACCACCTGGCCGCCTGGCGCCACCCCCGTGCGTATTCCGATGGTGGGCTGAATTTCGCCCACTTCAAACGCCTGGCGCAGACCGCCGAGCGCGGCAAGTTCGATGCGATTTTCTTCGCCGACAACCTGGCCATGCTCGGCGACGGCGAACTGGGCAAATACACCGCCCTGGGCGATGTGTTCGACCCGCTGGTGCTGCTCTCGGGCCTGGCCACGGTCACCGAGCATATCGGCCTGATTTCCACGGTATCCACCAGCTACAACGAGCCCTATCTGCTGGCGCGTAAATTCGCCTCGCTGGATCACCTGAGCGGTGGGCGCGCGGGCTGGAACCTGGTGACCTCGGCGCTGGACCAGGAGGCGCAGAATTTCGGCCGCGATAAACACTTCGAGCACGACGACCGCTACGCCCGCGCCGAAGAATTTATCGACGTGGCCACCGGCCTGTGGGACAGCTGGGAAGACGACGCCTTTGTCCGTGATAAAACCGCCGGCGTGTATTTCCAGCCGGAAAAACTGCACACCCTCAACCACAAAGGTGAGCGCTACCAGGTGCGCGGCCCGCTGAATATTCCGCGCTCGCCGCAAGGCCACCCGGTGCTGGTGCAGGCCGGTTCGTCCGAGCCCGGCAAAGTGCTGGCCGCGCGCACGGCCGAGGTGGTGTTTACCGCGCAGCAAACCCTGGCCAACGCCCAAGCGTTTTATGCCGACCTCAAGGGCCGCTTGCCACAATACGGGCGCACGGCGGACCAGTTGAAAATCATGCCGGGGATTTCGCCGGTGTTGGGGCGCACGCAGAGCGAAGCCGAAGATAAATACGCCGAGCTGCAAAACCTGGTGGAGCCGCGGGTGGGCTTGGGCTTGTTGGCGGGCATGGCCGGTGGCTTTGACCTGTCGGAATACGACCTGGATGGCCCCTTGCCGGAGCTGCCCACCAGCAATGCCATGCAGAGCCGCCAGCATCTGTTTATCGACCTGGCACGGCGCGAGAACCTGACGATTCGCCAGCTGTACCTGAAGATCGCCGGCGCGCGCGGGCACCACACGGCGGTAGGCACGCCGCTGCAGATTGCCGATCTGCTGGAGGAGTGGTTTACCCAGGGCGCGGCGGACGGCTTCAATATCATGCCGCCGTTCCTGCCCGAGGGGCTGGAGTTGTTTGTCGACTGGGTGGTGCCAGAGCTGCAGCGGCGGGGGTTGTTCAGGACGGAGTATTCGGGGAATACGTTGAGGGATAATTTGGGGTTGGCTCGGCCGGTTAGTCGGTATTCGTAGGTTGGCTTTGTAGGTTGTGGAGGTATTCATTGGTGCGTGCGCTGGGCGTTTTGTTTCGCGCCTTACGCGCGAGGTACTTTTGGCATTGCCCCAAAAGTACCCAAAAG
>JBCECW010000189.1:0-1825 GCA_039207785.1 Pseudomonas sp.
TGTGCGGCCACAGGTTGAAGTTCTGGAAGACGAAGCCGATCTCGCTGCGCAGGCGATTGATCTGCTTGTTGTCGGCAGCGACCAGTTCGCCGTTCTTGGCTGCCTTGAGCTTGAGCTCTTCGCCGGCCACCACGATCTGGCCCTGATGCGGGTTTTCCAGCAGGTTGATGCAACGCAGAAAGGTCGATTTGCCAGAACCGGAAGAACCGAGGATTGAAATCACATCGCCGTCGCGGGCCGTGAGCGAGATGCCTTTGAGCACCTCAAGGTCGCCGTAGCGTTTGTGCAAATTGCGAATTTCAAGCGCGGGCGTAGCCTCGGCCATGGGGTGTCCTCTTGTTTTTCCGGTGCGCTGAATGCGGCGACTTTCCTGGCGAGGCTGCAACCTAGCATAGCGTCGGAACAGCAGCCAAGACCGGCCAACAGGCTATTTAGTCGCACGCCGGAACCGTGTCGCATCGGCGCAAGTGGCTGGCGCGAGGATGCAAAAGGGAGGTGGGTTCTGATCCGGCTGTAAGAAAGCTAGCGTTTAGGCGGCAGGTTTGAGACGAAGAGCAGGTTTAGCGCAGGTCGAGCGCAGGCCCTCTATATGCTCCATCAAGCTTTCAGGGACGCTTTGCCACATCGGGTCAAGGATAAAGTCATTCCCTCGCGACGTGCCAACTTGGCTGCAGGAACGAAATCGGCGTCGCCTGCAATCAGCACAATCTGGTCCACCTGTTTCTTGAATGACAGCGCCGCCACGTCTACGCCAATTCGCATATCAACACCTTTCTGTTTGATATCTATGCGTACGTCATCGGCAGTCAAGTCTGTTGCCTGGATTTGTCCTTTGAGCAGCATGGCGATCTTGTTCGGCTTGATCGTCCATTTCACGTCCTTGGACAAATGGCCAAGGCGTAACGCCAGTTTGCGCTTGCTCAGCAAATAGGCGTGCAGCTCGGTTCTGAAAATGGCTTCTTTGGATTTGGAGAAGTCGACCAACTGATGGCTGATCGGGTTGTGCTGTTTGTTATTAAGTGGCGGGCAATCGTAGAAGAATATCCGGTAAAGCTCGCGTCTCGCGGGTTTGGGTATGACGCCATTGGGGTTGGTGGCGCTGTGCATTTTCGGGATCAAGTGAGCCGTTGCCCAGCGATGTACAAGATCAGCTGCACGCTCCGCGTTATAGGCGTTGTCGGGCTCAATTTGCCTGAATCGCTTAATGAAATAAGCGCCGTCGACCAGAATCGCTGTAGTCATCCATAACTCCAGAAAGCAAAACGCCCAAGGGGTCGGCACGTCCTGGATAGATTGGACGGCTTACAGCCATGGGCGGAATGTGCGCAGCCTGCGCGCTGACGAAAACAAGGTCAAGCCATACGAAGATGGCAGGCGCGTATGACGTTTCACTCTCGCCAATTAAACCGTTCCACGCTTACTTATCGAGCGAGCAAATGCGGGCATTTATTCCAACAGGTCTGGACGATGTAAACGTAGCCAACTTCGCGTATGTGCCAGCAAAAGCGCAGCCTCTTCCAGGCATGAAGCCAGCGCCGCATCGGATACCGGCTCATCGTCGTAGTCATTGAGGTGGCGACGTCTGCGCAAAGTGTCCAGCACAATCACCACGTTTTGATTGACCCCCATGCTCGTGGGCAGGGTTTGAATAGCGGTTTGATGGTGGCCGGGTTGGCTGGTTGAAAGACGGTAGCCGTTGGCCTGCAGGCCGATTAGTGCGCACTGCATGATCGCTTTAAAGCCCGCATCGAATCGGTTGTTGGTGCTGGGCGCGTGTAGCTGGGCATCGGCCAGATTGCGTGTGGCTGCGGCGAGTAGCCTGGCG
>JBCECW010000189.1:1835-7076 GCA_039207785.1 Pseudomonas sp.
GCTGTGCTGTCAGGCGCCAGCGTTTGTAGACGGTTGGTAGCGAGTAGGTTTTCCAAGGTCATCTTCAACTCCCTGTATAAAAAGCCGCAGCCGGACCACAGCCAGCGGACCAATACGTCCTTGTTCGAACTCATCTGGAGCGTACAGCACAGGGTTGATTTCGCGTCCCAACACCGCCTGATAAGGGTGAAGGCTGCGCACTAGGTCGGCGAATGACATTTCACCAATACCCAACAAAGCTGCGTCGCATCTGGTCGGGCGAGCAATAAGCGCGGATATGACGTAGCCGTCCTGGCTACGAACGTAGCTGATCTGGCTACATCCACCTTGCTATATGCCAGCAACTGGATATGTACCGTTACTAGACATATCCTCGACGCCAATGGTCGTAGCTCAACAAGCAGAAAGGGAAGCCGGCTGATGAAACGCAAACAATCCATCGAGCACGTACGCTGGGACCTTGCCTTGCGTTATCGCTTGATTGAAACCGTGGCCTGGTGGGAAGGCCGTCTTACCACTGGCCATCTGATGCAGAGCTTTGGCATCAGCCGGCAGCAGGCCTCGAAAGATATCAACAGCTACCTCAGCGAATACGCGCCGAAAAACCTCGACTACGACAAGCACCTCAAAGGCTATGTGCCGAGCAAAACCTTTACGCCACTGTTTATCGACGACAGCGCCAGCGCCTATCTGCATTTGCTGAACCAGAACCACGAACGCTCGCCGCATATCGAAGGCTTGGCGCTGGCCTACGCCCATACGGAAATTCTCAAGGTGCCTGACCGCTCGGTTCGCCCCGAGGTGCTTCGCCCGCTGCTACGTGCCTGTCGGGAAGGGCTGCGGTTGGAATGTGAGTATGTGTCGCTGGCCAACCCGATTGCCGAAACGCGCCTGATCGCTCCGCATACGTTGATCTACACCGGTATGCGCTGGCATGTGCGCGCCTATTGCGAAAAGAACCGTGACTACCGCGACTTTGTATTAAGCCGTCTGCGCGGCGAGCCCGACGTACTGGATATATCCGAACATGGCATTGAGGCCGATGCTGGGTGGGCGGCGCAGGTCGATGTGATCATCGTCCCCGACTCCCGCCTGAGTGCCGAGCAAAAGGCGATTATCGAAGTCGACTACGGCATGCACGAGGGCCAACTGCGCGTGGCCAGCCGTGGCGCCCTGGTGCAATACGTATTGCAGCGTTACCAGATCGACGCCACCAAGGTGCAAAGCAAAGCCAGCGCACAGCAGATCGTGGTGGCCAATATCGACGCTCTGCAGCCTTGGTTGTATTGACCGGGCCTCACTCGGCCGGGCCATAGGCCAGGTGCCCCATCAAGCAGAAGAACGCGGCAATGGCCAGCAGGATATGGGCGTTGGTAAGGGCAGCGTTGAGAAGCCACATAGGTAGATCTCCGTCCGAATTGGGGGTGGAGAAACCTTAAAAGTGGCGGGCTGGGGCGTCGATCTGTCTACTTTTCGCTGTGTATGGTTTTCGTACAGGTTCGGCTTTGGTGTGTCGCACAGACAGGTAGGACTCTGCTTGGTAAACGGGTGAGTATTCGCTGCTATTAACGCCAATTGCTCGTTAGCTCCTCTGCAGGCCGCGACTTTCCATAGCGCCTGCTCTTTCAGCCCCAAAACGCAGTCGATTTGCGCCCGCGTCAGCCCTCAACCGCTGAACAGCAAGCGGGTAGGCTTTTGCACGTTTATCGTGCAGAGGGCTGTCGGTATGAGTCATTCAACCGTTCCACATCATTCACCTGACGAACGTTTTAACGAAGTGCTGGCGCTTATCCACAGCGCCCGCCAGCAGGCCGTGCAGACGGTCAACACCCAACTGATAGAGCTGTATTGGCAAGTCGGCGCCTATATCAGTCGCAAGCTGGAGCGAGCGGAGTGGGGCGACTCTGTGGTTGCGCAGTTGGCTGAGCATTTGGCGCGTACACAACCTAGGTTACGCGGCTTCGCTCGTCCGAATTTGTTCCGTATGCGTCAGTTTTATGAGGTCTATCGTGACGACGAAAAAGTCTCACCGCTGGTGAGACAACTGCCTTGGACCCACAACATCATTATTCTCAGCCAAAGCAAACGCCCGGAAGAGCGCGAGTTTTACCTGCGTATGGCTATTCAGGAACAGTGGTCAAAGCGCGAGCTCGAGCGCCAATTCAAAGCCGCCTTGTTCGAGCGCAGCGTGACCCAACCGGTAAAAGTCTCACCACTGCTGCGACAAATGCAGCCCGCCGCGCTGGATGTATTTCGCGACGCCTATGTGATGGAGTTTCTCGGCCTGCCGAGCGGGCATACCGAGGCCGATGTGCATCAAGGTCTACTTGCACGCCTCAAGGACTTTCTCGCTGAGCTGGGCCGCGACTTCTGTTTTGTCGGCTCCAAATATCCGCTGCAAGTGGGTAGCCGTGATTTTGCCCTGGACCTGCTGTTCTTCCACCGCGGCCTTAATTGCCTGGTTGCCATCGAGCTCAAGGTCGGTCGCTTCGAGCCAGAGTACCTCGGCAAGCTCGACTTCTATCTGGAGGCTCTGGACCGCGATGTGCGCAAGCCCCATGAAAACCCGGCCATCGGCGTACTGCTCTGCGCGAGCAAAGAAGATGAAGTGGTGGAGTACTCACTCAACCGTTCGTTGTCCCCTGCGCTGATCGCCGAATACCAGACGCGCTTGCCAGACAAGCAATTACTGCAGACCAAGTTGCATGAGTTCTATGTCGCGCAAAGCGAAGCGAGCGGGGAGTGAGGGCCTCGTTTTTTTGGAGCAATGGTTGCGCTCAGCGGGAGGGACGTTTTTGTCGAGGAGGCGAAAAAGTCGCATCGCTGGCGCGACAATTTTTATGCGCTGAAAAATGGTGTCAGTACTGCTGGCATTAATGCACTCGGACCGGGGCGTGCTTCAGATCCGCAAGCGATTTACTTGATCGGTTACTTGGTCGCTTTGCAGGGGCCAGGCCATTTTTGCAAGCGCACTACACAGTGTGGCCGTGCGCCTTTAGAAAATTTGCTAGGCCAGACTTACGCGGGAAGAGGGGAATTGCAGGCAATAAAAAACCCGCACTAGGCGGGTTTTTTGTCGTTCTCACTTGGCCTGAACCAACTGAGAACTATGTGATGGTGCCCAGAGACGGAATCGAACCGCCGACACGGGGATTTTCAATCCCCTGCTCTACCGACTGAGCTATCTGGGCCTAACGGGGCGCTATTAGACGGATTTGAGGCACCCCTGTCAACACGCTTTTGCAAAAATATTTAATTAATCCGGGAGCTTACGGTTTTTTCTCGGTTTCGGTCGGTGCGACGTAGCCTTCGGCTTGGGCGTATTCCTCGCCGGAGAGGAATTTGTCCATCTCGGCTTGGAGGAATTTGCGGTCCTCGCCGTTCATCATGTTCAGGCGCCGCTCGTTGATCAGCAGGGTCTGGTGTTTTTGCCATTCGTCCCAGGCTTGCTGGGAGACGTTGTTGTAGATGTCTTCGCCTTTGGCGCCCGGGTAGGGCGGGCGTGGCAGACCCGGCAGGTCTTGTTTGTGTTTGCGGCAGTGTACGGTGCGGGTCATGTCGGTTCTCCAGCTTTCAATTCGTCTGCGGCGCGTTTCAATAGCTTTTTAACGGGCGCCGCCAAACCCAGGCGGGGCGGGGTGGCGAGGTTATACCAGAGCCAGTCGCCCTCGGCCACGCCGTGGCTATTGCCCTGGACTTCCACCAGCCAAGGTTCGATAGCCAATTGAAAGTGGCTGAAGGTGTGGGTGATGCCGGGTAATTCGCGGCGCCGGCCCAGGGTCAGGCCGCGCTGTTCGGCGAAATCGTCCAGGGCGGCGCTTTCGCTGAGTTCGGGCAGGCTCCAGAGGCCGCCCCACAAGCCGCTGGATGGGCGACGGTAGAGCAGGATGTCGCCGTCGCCGTTGGCCAGGATGGGCATCAGCGTGTGTTTTTGCGGCAGGGTTTTGCGCGGCTTGGCGATCGGGTAGCGGATCTCCAGCCCGAGCAGATGGGCCTGGCAACCGCTTTGTAGCGGGCACAGCAGGCAGCTGGGCTTGCTGCGGGTGCATAGCGTGGCGCCCAGGTCCATCATCGCCTGGGTGTAGTTGTTTACGCGCTGGTGCGGGGTAAATCGCTCGGCAACGTCCCACAGCTGCTTGGCTACCTTGGGTTCGCCGGGGTAGCCCTCCTGGGCGACGTAGCGGGCCAGCACGCGCTTGACGTTGCCGTCGAGGATCGGCGCACGCACGCCCATGGACAGGCTGGCGATAGCGCCGGCGGTGGATTTACCGATACCCGGCAGCTCGGTGAGCTGCTCTACATCGCGAGGAAATTCGCCGCCGTGCTGGGCCATCACGATCTGCGCGGTTTTTTGCAGGTTGCGGGCACGGGTGTAGTAGCCCAGGCCCGTCCACAGGTGCAGCACTTCGTCTTCCGGCGCTTCGGCCAGGGCTTTTACCGTGGGCAGTGCGGCCATAAAGCGGTCGAAGTAGCCGAGCACGGTGCTGACCTGGGTCTGCTGCAGCATGATTTCCGACACCCATACGCGGTACGGGCTGATGTTGTGCTGCCAGGGCAGGTCTTTGCGGCCGTGGCGGTCGTACCAGTCCAGTACCGCACTACTGAATTGCTCGGGGTTCATCGTTTGAACAGGCCCTTGAGTGCATCTTTGAGTTCCGGGCTGACTTTGTCGCCGAGCTTCTCTTCGAGTTTTTCATTGAGTTTGTCGCCGGCCAGCTTGGCCGCCACCTTGCCCATGCCGTCCTTGTCCAGGCGGCAGGCCTTGGCGCCCAGTTCCAGCGGGCCGCGGCAGCGCAGCGGCCATTCGATATCGACGTAGCGCTTGTTTACCTGGCAGGCCGGGTCGGGCATATCGCTCTTGTCGCCGTCGATGATGATGCCGACGCGGTAGTCCATGCCCAGCACGCGCAGGTCGATATCGCCGTTGCCGTTTACCCGCAGGCCGGGGATACGCACTTTCATATCCGGGTTGTTGGCCACGCCGTTGCGGAACGACAGGGTGCCGTCCAGTTGTTCGAACGGGGTGTCCTTGCCGCGCGGTTCGCCGCTCAGGGATTTGCGGTTAAGGGTGGCGATGCCTTTGCACAGTTGCTGTTCGAGGTTGGCGTCGATCAGCGCGCCGTCGCTCAAGGCGAAGCTGGCGGTACCGTTGAGGCCTTCTACCCAGGCTTTCTGGCTGTTGCCGCTGGTGGTGATATCGGCGTTAAGGTCGAGCAGGCCGCGCACGGGCGGTTTTTCCTG
>JBCECW010000190.1:0-7064 GCA_039207785.1 Pseudomonas sp.
CGGGGTAGTCGGTGCGGAAGGTCAGGTAGAAATGGTGCTCGCCAGGCAAGCCGCGAGGGTGATTACTCGAAGTTGGGTCATGCTGCTGCTCTCTGTTAAACGCGAAATTGGGCTGTAGCGGCGCGCAAATGGTCCCCAGTGCTGACCAGTTGTTCGCCAAGGCGTGCGGTCGCATCGGCCCCGTGTGTGGTTGCTTGCGTATCCCTCTGCAACACTTCTGTATCCCGTTGGATGGAATTGGACAGGCCGATCTGCTCCTGGGTGAACTGGGCAATACCGGCATTCAATTCGTCGATCTGGCGCACCGCCTGGGCGATGGCTTCCAGGGTCTGGGTGGCGGCCACCGAGCGCTCGATGCTGGCCTGGGCCTTTTCGCCGTTCAGGGTCATGGCAGTGAGCACGCCGTTGGCGCTGTTCTGCAGGCGCTGGATGATGTTCTGGATCTCGGCGGTGGATGCCGCGGTTTTCTGCGCCAGGTTGCGCACCTCGTCGGCCACCACGGCAAAGCCGCGGCCCTGCTCACCCGCACGGGCCGCTTCGATGGCGGCGTTGAGTGCCAACAGGTTGGTCTGCTCAGCAATGCTGCGGATCACGGTGAGTACCGAACCCACTTGCTGGGTTTCTTCCTCCAGCTGTTCCATGGCCTGCACCGAGCCCATCACGCTGCTGCCCAGGTCACTGATGCCCGACGACAGACTGCTGATGGTCTGCCGCGCCGTTTCCGCCTGCTTGGACGCCGCGCCGGCTTCCTGCGAGGCCTGCTGCGAGCGAGTGGCCACTTCCTGGATGCTGCCGGTCATGGTCGAGATATCACGGCTGATGGAGTCGGTATGGCCTTGCTGTGAACGGGCGTTTTCCTCGGCGCCCTGGGTCAGGCGATAGAGTTCCTTGGACATATCGCCCAACGGCCGGGCGGCATCGACGATCTGGCGGATGGTGCCCTGCAGCTTGTCGAGAAAGCCGTTGAACAGGCTGATCATCACGCCGATTTCATCGCGGGTATCCACATTGACCCGGCGGGTCAGGTCGCCGTCGCCATTGGCAATGGCTTTCAGCGAGTCGATTACGCCGTGGATATTGCTCATCACCAGGCGGATCACCAGCACCGCGCCAATGCTTACCAGCAGGATCAGGGCAATGCTCAGGCCATAGCCGACACGGATGGTGGTGGCGTTGTCGGTGCGGGTTTGCGCCAGGTTTTTCTGGAAGTCTTCATAGGCATGGGTGCGGAAGGTTTCACTGGCCTTTTGCGCCAGTTGCAGGTCGGTGGCCATGCGGTCGAGGTTGGGCCGCAGGTCATCGAAGGCAGTGCCTTTGAGCAATTGTTCAGTGGCGGAAAAGGCGTTGTCGGCATAGGCCTTGACCGCGCTCACCCAGGTACGCAGTTCTTCGTTGCGCTCACGTTGGGCGCTGGTCAGGGTTTGCAGGGCTTGCTGCTTGCTGTTGATCTCTTCCAACACCTTGCGGGCATCGTTGAGGGTTTCCATCTCACCCGCCGCCACGGCGCTGTTAAGCAAACCGGGAATCCGCGAGAACTGGAAAATCACCGCGTCGGCGTTCTCCAGGGTCGGATAGCTCCTGGCTTCCAGGGCATCCAGGCGACTGTCGTTGTTACTCAGTTGCACCGAGGTGTAGACCACAAACAGCAACAACCCGAGCAGCGCCACCGCTGGCGGCAAGGACAATTTCAACGTCAACGACATATTTTTGAACATAAGCAGGGATTCCCGACCGAACAAATGGCAAAAGTTGATTAAAGATGCCTAACGCGACCAATTGGTCACTTCTGGTTCTCCCTAATGTTCTTCAGCCCCTGATTTCGACTGCCGGGCAGCTAACTTTAAAAATCACCGTAGCCGTTCATCCGAGGTTTTGTAGGCCGTTTCGCTGCAAATTTCGGGCGCCGCTTCGCTTGCCGGTACGCTTGCCGCTGCGCTTAAACCTGGGCAAAACAATGAACCAAAGCCCGGCTGGCGCGCCCTACCTAGTGGACTAACCTGTTGATAAACCTGCCCAAGGGCCGACCATGCGCACCAGTCAATTCATCGTGCGGCGCACGCTGCCGCTGATCTTCGCCGTACTGGCGGTGGCCGGCTTGGCGTTGCTGTACGCGATGGCCCACATGACGAGCGCGCTGGATCGCAATATCACCGAGCACAGCCAGTTTCTGGTGCGCAAAGCCGTGACCGACACCGTGCACCGCGCCGAACGCGAGGTGTCCGGTCTGCTGGTGGTGGGTGAACTGGACGCCAACCCCGAGCCCAGCATCGCCAAGCTCAAGCAGCATCTCGATGCTTTTTGCCAGACCCTGACCTGCGACGCCGTGCTGTTGATCGACCCCGCCGGCAAGGTGATCAATGCCGCGGTTGATGAAGACCCGCTGCAACTGCACCTGGGCGATCGTGCCGCGGAGGATGTGTTGCAACTACTGGCCCAGGCGCGCAACGCCGGCGCCAATGCACCGCCCTCTTCCGGCCTGATCGACGTCAACGGTGTGCCAGCGGCGGCTGCCGCCGCCGCCATTGCCCCCGAATCGACCTTTCCGTTCTCCGGCAACGCGCCGGGTGCAGTCCTGCTGCTGGTGGATATCCTGACCCCCGACGAGTTGCTGCAACTGGGCTTCGCCTATGGCGTTGCCGACCTGCACCTGGCCGAAGGCACACCCACCGACTCGGAAAGCACCATTGGCCTGACCCGCGTTGACGGCCGCCCGTTCGACCTGCACTGGACCACCCCAGGCTTTGGCGAAGAATCCCTCGACGCCCTGCTGCCGGTAATGGGCGCCGCCGCCCTGGTATTGGCGATCCTGATTGGCTTGATCGCCCGCGATGCAAGCAAGGGCGCCAAGCAGCTGGAGCAAAAGAACGCCGACCTGTCGGCCAGCCAGGCGCTGCTGATGGCCAGCGAAACGCGCTTTCGCGATATTGCCGAGGCGGCCTCCGACTGGCTGTGGGAGACCGATGAACACACCACCCTGGTGTATTTGTCCGAGCGCTTCGAGCAGGTTACCCAGCTGTCGGCCAAACGCTGGCTGGGGCACCCGCTGGGTGAACTGCTCAAGGCCGAAATCGACGACGTGGCGAACTGGCTGCATGCCAATAGCCAGCAGGCCTTGCGCTGCCGCTATACCGATCGCGATGGCGCTGTACGCATCTGCCGGGTGGCGGCGCGCCCGATCATCAAGGACGGCGTATGCCTGGGCTATCGCGGCACCGCCAGCGATATCACCGAAGAAGTGAAAGTGCGCACCGAGATCGAACACCTGTCGCTGCACGATCCGCTTACCGGCCTGCCCAATCGCAACCAGTTGCACAGCTTCCTGGTGCGCAAACTCAACCAGGTCCAGCCGCTGGCCCTGCTGAGCCTGGACCTGGATCGCTTCAAACCGGTGAATGACACCCTCGGCCATGCCGCCGGCGACCAGGTGCTGCACGAGATTTCCCGGCGCCTGCTGGAGTGCACCCGCGGCGAAGACCTGGTGGCCCGCCTGGGCGGCGACGAATTTATCATGGTGGTCGGCGGCGAATTCTCCCAGGACATTATCGAGCGCCTGTGCAGCCGTATCATCGAGCAGATCAAGCAGCCGATCCTGTACGAGGGCCAGGAGATTTTCGTCGGCACCAGCATCGGTATTGCCCTGGCCCCTGGTGATGCCACCCAAGCCGATGAGCTGCTGCGCTGCGCCGATATTGCCCTGTACCAGGCCAAGGCCGATGGCCGGGCAACCTGGCGGTTCTATGCGGCGCAAATGAACGAGCGCCTGGTGCAACGGCGCGAGCTGGAACTGGGCCTGCGCCACGCCATTTCCGCTGGTGAGATGCGCGTGTACTACCAGCCGCGCTACCGTACCGATGGCCTGCATATCATCGGCGCCGAGGCACTGGTGCGCTGGCAACACCCGCAACGGGGCCTGCTGGCGCCGGAGGAATTCCTTGGCCTGGCCGAAGAAACCGGGCTGATCATTCCGCTGGGGCAATGGGTGCTGGCCAAGGCCTGCCTGGAGGCCTCGCGCTGGCCGGCACAGATGGTGGTGTCGGTGAATCTGTCCGTGGTGCAGTTTCGCCAAAGCAATCTGCTCAACGATGTGCAGCGCGCCCTCAAGCACTCGCAATTGGCGCCCGCACGGCTGGAACTGGAAGTGGCCGAAAGCGTATTGCTCGACGAATCAGCTGGCGCCCTGAAAACCCTGACCGCCCTCAAGGCCGTGGGCGTTGGCCTGACGCTGGACGACTTCGGCACCGGCTATTCGTCGCTCAACTACCTGCGCAACTACCCGTTCGACGGCCTGAAGATCGACCGCAGCTTTATCACCAATATGCTCGACTCGGTCAGCGACCGTACCATCGTCAAAGCCATAGTCGGGCTGGCCAAAGCGCTGGAAATTACCGTGACGGCCGAGGGCGTGGAAACCCAGGAACAGCTGCAATGGCTGGGCGATGAGCACTGCCAGGAAGTGCAAGGCATGCATATGAGCGAGCCGCGCAGCGCCGAGGAAATGGCCTCGTTGCTGGGCGTGCTGCGTACCTCCAACGGCTGAACCCTGGCCGCGCTTGCTCGCAAATCGCTGGTGCGCCGAGCGCACCACCGATCTCGGCGTCGGGCTTAATACCCCCGCTCGCCATACCAGGACATAAATTCCTCGATACCCGGCATCTCCGACGCATTGGCCGCGCCGTCGATCACCACCTGCACCACTGCCGGCCGGTTGCTAGCCAGCGCACGCTGCACGGCGCCGGCGATATCTTCGGCTTTATCGACAAACTCGCCATGGGCGCCAAAGCCTTCGGCGATCTTGTCCAGGCGCAGCTGTTTGCCCCAGTGCGCTTCGGTCTCGGCCGAGTCCAGGCCATAGGCGTTGCGGTACACCGCCACCTCCAGGCCCCAGGCGTAGTCGCAACCGACGATGCAGACAATCGGCAGGTTTTTGCGCACCGCGGTTTCCAGCTCGGAGATATGGAACTGGAACGCCGAGTCACCGGACATCAGCACCACGCGGCGCGTATCGCCCACCGCCAGTTGCGCGCCAATGGCATGGGGCAAGCCGGTGCCCAGGTGGCCGAAGTTCTGGCACCACATGGCATCGCGAGCGCGTAGCTGGCTGTAGGCCGAGGCAAAGATGGCAAAGGAACCGCCGTCGCGGACCATCACGGTGTTTTCCGGCAGCTGGCGCGTGGCCTCCACCACCAGATGGCCGGGGTGGATCGGCTGCGAGCGGGTGGGGATATTGTCGACCATGATGCCGCGTACTTTTTGCGCCAGGGCGGCCAGCTCCGGCAGCTTGGCCGATGGCTGGCGGTTGAGGGCGCGAATCGGCGCCGTCAGCTGCGGTACCACGTCGCGCAGGTCACCCACCAGCGGCACGTCAATCGGGCGGTTGACGCCGATGGCCAGCGCTTCGCGTTCGATATAGATCCACTTGCGCTCGACCTGGCCGTTGGCCCAATGCCGGCCCGTACCGTAGTGCACTGGCTCGCCGATTTCGGTGCCGATGGCGATCACCAGGTCGGCCGCGCCCACCGCAGCGATCCCGGACGGCGTCGGGTACGGGAAGCTTTGTGCATCCATGCCCGGCAACACGGCGCCAGCGCCAGGGGTAGTGATAACCGGGCAACCGATGGCCCGGGCCAGCTCGGCCACGGCCTCATGGGCGCGGGAAACCAGCACGCCCTGGCCTACCAGCAGGATTGGTGCCTGGGCCTGTTTTACCAGCTCGACTGCTTGTTCGATGCGCCGGGCGTCCGCCCCCTGCTGCACCAGGCGGTACTGCTCGGGCCGCGCCACTGGCGTGGGTTTGAGCGGCGTTTCCAGCACATTCATCGGGTACTCGATATACACCGGGCCCGGCGTGCCGGACAGCGCACGGCGGAAGGCTTCGTGGAAAATCTCGTCCACCTGCTCGGCAAACTCGATAATGCCGACGTACTTCATTGCCTCCTCAAAGTACTTGGGCTGGCGGGTGTACTGGAACTGGCCCTTGCGCACCTTCTGGTCAAAGACCCGCTCGCGCTGGCCGGCGATAAAAATCGTCGGCACGTTTTCCTTGGCCGCACAGATAGCCGCCGCTGCCAGGTTGGCCACGCCCGGGCCCTGGTTACCGACCACCACGGACGGAATACCGGTCATGCGCCAGTGGGCGTCGGCCATAAAGGCGCCGGCTTGCTCATGGTGCGGGGCAAGCACCCGCCAGCCGCGAGCAGCGGCAGCGTTAAAAAGGCCGATAAAGCTTGGGTCGGGGATGCCGAACAGGGTTTTCATGCCCTCGGCTTCCATCAGTTCAAGCATTCTGTCGTGGACGAAATAGGTCATGGCGTTTCACTACCTTGGGACGGATTGGGGCCGGCGCAGCACGCCGGATAGAAAGCACAACGGGGCGTCAGCCTTCGCCGAGCGCGCCGGCGATCAGCGCATCGACCGTGGCGCCGTACGGGGCAAACATGGCGGCTACCAGGTCGTTGCTACCGCGCTCGACCACCGAGCGCAGGTTGGAAAACTCAAGAAAACCTTCGTAGCCGTGATGGCGCCCGGAACCGCTCTTGCCCACGCCACCAAATGGCAAAGTGGGCACGGCGGCATGCAGGGCGGCGGCATTGATGCAGGCGCCACCCGAGGTGGTACGAGATAGCACCTGCTCGGCTACCGCCTGGCTCTGGGTAAACACATACACCCCCAGCGGACGGTCGTTGGCGTTGATATAGGCAATGGCGTCGTTGACGGCGCGATAGGTTTTGACCGGCAGAATCGGGCCGAAGATTTCCGTGTTCATCAGCGCCATCTCGTCGGTCACGTCCAGCACCAGATAGAACGGCATACGCCGTGCCGCACGGTTAAGCGGACCGCCGATTTCACTCACGCGGGCACCCTTGGCGCGGGCGTCATCGAGGTAACCGAGCAGACGGTCCAGATGGCGCTCGTTGATGATGCCGGTCGTGGTGAAGAACAGGATCAGGGCCGTCGTGTCGGCGACAAATGATCGCCTGCGAATGCTCCGATCTGCGACGGTAAGGGACAATTTCGCCATCCTGCCAAAGCTCGTCTGCCTTTTTGCAAACGTTTCTTGTCCCGGT
>JBCECW010000191.1:0-7023 GCA_039207785.1 Pseudomonas sp.
GGGTAACGGCGTAATCGTAGGACGCCGGATCGTTATCGAGGTTGGCCACCACCACCCCCGGCTTGACGAAGCGCGCGTAGAAATCAACGTGGGCATCGGTGATGTCCTTGCCCTTGATCCCCGGCAACCAGATGATTCTGCGCAGGCCCAGCATGGCCTTTAGCTCAGCCTCCACCTCGGCCTTGCTCCAGCCGGGATTGCGGTTGCTGTTGACCCAGCAGCTCTCGGTCATGATCGCCGTGCCGTTGCCGTCCACCTCGATGCCACCGCCCTCGCCCGTCAACTGGCTGCGCACATAGGTGGCCTTGGCATCGCTGCTCATCAGCGCCGCGACCTGGGCATCGTTGCTGTGCTGCTGCTTATTGCCCCAACCGCTGAAATTGAAGTCGATGGCATACAGGCCGCCCTGCTCGTCGATGGCAAAGTTGGCGCCGCTGTCGCGAATCCAGATGTCATCCAGTGCACAGGTGAGAAAACGCATATTGCGGGTGCCGCATTTGCGCTTGGCCAGGGCCAGTTCATTGCTGCGGCACAGCACTGTTACCGGCTGGTAATTGGCGATGGCCTTGGCGATACGGGCGATGCAGTCCTGTACATCGGCGGTCCAGTCATCCCAGATTGCCGGCTGCGCGCCAAAGGCTACAAAGGCGCGCAGTTGCGGCAGGCTTTCCTCGGGCATAAACCAGTCATCGCCCAGGCCGGGGGCGGCCTGTACCGGGGTCAGTCGCAGCCCCATGGAGCCGGCCAGGCCCAACCCGGCGACAGCGCTTAGCTGCTTGATAAAGTCACGACGTGTTGTCATTTCCCTACTCCCTGCGCTTAGCGCGCCGTCTTGAATTGAGTCCAGGCGCGCATCCGCGCCCGCATGTCTTTTTGCGGGATGTCCTTGCCAGCAATCAGGCGGTCATAGGTGGCCGGTTGCAGGTAGATATCCGGGTTGTCACGCAGCTGCGCTTGCACCAGCGGCCGGGCCTTGGCGTTGGACGTGGGGTAGCCGGTGAAATTGCTGATGGCCGCCATATTGGCCGGGCGCATCACAAAGTTGATAAAGGCGTAGGCGTACTCCGGGTGGGCAGCACCAGCCGGGATCGCCATGGTGTCCATCCAGATGGTGGTGCCTTCGCGCGGCACGCGGTACTGGAAGTCGCCGGCCTTGCCGGCAGCCGCTGCCGTGCGCTGGGCCTGGATCACATCGCCGCTGTAGCCCAGGGCCAGGCACAGGTCGCCATTGACCAGATCGGTTACCGGCTGCGATTGGAACTTGCGGATATAGGGGCGCAGTTGCAGCAGCAGGTCGGTGGCCGCCTTCAGGTCTTCGGCCTTGCCGCTACGCGGTTCGCGGCCCAGGTAGTTGAGCACCACCGCCAGCACTTCATCGGGTGAGTCGATCAGCGAGATTCCGCAGTCGGCGAACTTGGCTGCCAGCTCCGGTTTGAACAACATATCCAGGCTGTCGACCGGCGCGTCGGGCGCGCGTTTCTTGATGGCGGCCGCGTTATAGGTCAGGCCGATGGTGCCCCAGGTATAGGGCACCGTGGCGTCCTTGGCGCGCGGGTATTGCTCATGCAGCTTTTGCAGACCCGGCTCGATATCGTCCAAGGCATCGAGCTTGCTCTTGTCCAGCGGCTGCAGGCTGCCGGCGCGCATCAGCCGCTCGGCCACGGTGTCACCAGGAAATACCAGGTCGTAGCCGCTATGGCCGGCCATCAGCTTGGCCTCCAGCACCTCGCTGCTGTCCATCTGGTCGTACACCACCTGGATACCGGTTTCGGCGGTAAAGGCTTTCAGGGTGTCTTCGGCAAAGTAGTCGGCCCAATTGAACAGGCGCAGGGTTTTCTCTTCGGCGTGGACACTGGCGATGGATAGAAAAAACGCCAGGCCAAACATAGCGCTACGAATCGGCATGTTCAGTTTCCTTGTGAAGTCCAACGGGGGTGGATGCTGTGGCCATCGAGGCTCAGCAGCGCGCCGTACATCTCGGGCCGGCGGTCGCGGTAGATGCCCCAGGTACGGCGCTCTTCGGCCATTACGGCCAGGTCCAGCTGTTGCAGCAATACCGCGCGTTCCTCGCGCCCGGCCTCGCGGAGCACCTTGCCCTTGTGGTCGGTAATAAATGAGGAGCCGTAGAAGGTCATGCTCAAGCTGGCATCGCTTTGCGCCACTTCCGTGCCGATGCGATTGGCCGCCACCACCGGCAGGATGTTGGCCGCGGCATGGCCGCGCATGGTCAGCTGCCAATGGTCGCGGGAGTCCAGCGTCGCAGCGCCCGGCTCCGAGCCGATGGCGGTGGGAAACAGCAGCACCTCGGCGCCCTGCAAGGCCAGGCAGCGGGCGGTTTCGGGGAACCACTGGTCCCAGCAGATGCCCACGCCCAGACGGCCGAAGGCGCTATCCCAGACGCGGAAACCGGTGTCGCCGGGGCTGAAATATTCCTTCTCCTGGTAGCCCACCGCATTGGGAATATGGGTTTTGCGGTACACCCCCAGCAGGCGGCCATTGGCATCGGCCATGGCCATGGAATTGAAATAGGCGTTGCCGGCCTTTTCGAACCAGCTCAGCGGCAACACCACGCCCAGTTCCTTGGCCAGCGCGGCGAAGCGGCTCAGCAAACGGCTGGTGCCGTAGGCTTCGGCCAGTTCCAGATGGCGATGCTGCTGTTCGATGCAGAAGTACGGAGTGGCGAACAGCTCTTGCAGCAGGATCACCTGGGCGCCCTCGGCAGCCGCTTCACGCACCAGGCGTTCGGCCTCGTCGAGGTTGGCGGGCAAGTCCCAGCTGCAGGCCATCTGCGTGGTAGCGACGGTCAGCAGGCTCATGCTTTTTTCCCCGGCCAAGCGGGCTGCTGCTGGGTAATGCAGTGCACCCCGCCGCCGCCATGGGCCAGGTGGTTGATCCGCACCGGCACCACTTCCCGCCCAGGGAAGGCCTGGGCCAGGGTTTGTGCGGCCAACTGGTCGGCCTCGATACCGTAGGCCGGCATGATCACCGCGCCATTGGCCAGGTAGAAGTTGGTATAGGAGGCGCAGAACACCTCCGCATCCGGGTCTACCGCATCGCTGGCTTCGAACAGCTCGAGCATCTCGAATTTACGGCCTCGGGCATCGGTGGCCAGTTCCAGCGCGCGGCGGTTTTCCTTGGCGACCTTGCCGTAAGTGGAGTTGCTGTCGCGGGTGGCATCCACCAGCAAGGCGCCGGGCTTGGCGAAGGCACACACGCCATCGACATGGCCGTCGGTCATATCGCCGGTGACATAGTCCGGGTCGCCGGGCAGCCAGATCACCTTGCGCACGCCGAGCAGGCGGGTGAATACCTCTTCGATTTCTTGCTTGGTCGCACCAAGGTTGCGGTTGGGGTTAAGCAGCACCGACTCGGTGGTGATCAGCGTGCCATCGCCGTCGACATGAATGGCCCCGCCTTCATTGCTTAGCGGCGTGCCAAAACAGTCCAGGCCCAACCCGTTAAGCACGCGGCGAGCGATATGTTCATCCAGGTCGTGGGCCGACTTGCCGCCCCAGGAATTGAAGCGCCAGCTCACCCCGGCCAGGCCCAGGTTCGGGTGGCAGACAAAGCTCGGGCCGGAGTCGCGGAACCAGCTGTCGTTTACCGCCTGGGGGATCAACTCCACCCCCGGGCCGCACAACAGGCGGGCGCTTTGCAGGGCTGAGGGGTCGACCACCATCTTCACCGGTTCAAAACGGGCAATGGCATTGGCCACCCCGGCGAAGTCGCTTTGCACCTGTTCCAGGCTCACCTGCCAACCGGCTTCCCACAGCGCCTTGTTATGGGGCCAGACCATCCAGGTGGCGGCATGGGGCGCCCACTCTGCCGGCATAAACCAACCCTGTTGTTGTGCGTCGCTGCTGTGCATAACCTGCCTCTTCAGTTAAGTATTTGTGATCACTGAAACCCGCGCTAACGGGGATGGCATGCATGCTAGGCTTGTGAAAAAGCCACGACTAACGATAGATTTTGCGCATTTATGATTAGCAGGACTTATCAATCATGCTTAAACACTGGCCGCCGCTAAACGCCTTGCGTGGCTTTGAAGCCGCCGCGCGCCTGGGCAGTTTCCATAAGGCGGCCGAGGAGCTGCACCTCACCCAATCGGCCATCAGCCAGCAGATTCGCAGCCTGGAAAGCTTTCTCGAACAGCCGCTGTTTTTCCGCAGCGGCCGCAGTGTGGCGCTGACCGACGCCGGGCATGACTTGCTCAGCACCACGCAGTCGTTGCTGCAACAACTGGCCGTGGGCATTCGCCGCCTGGAGCAATACCGCAAGCCCAATCAACTGGTGGTCAACACCACCCCGGCGTTTGCCCGGCATTGGCTATTGCCGCGCCTGGGGGATTTTCGCCAGCGTTACCCGGAGGTGGATTTGTGGCTATTCACCACGGACGAAGCGCCGGACATGACCACGCAAACCATCGATATCGCCGTGCGTGACGACATCAGCGCCCAGGCCGAATGTGCCTTTCGTGTGCTGCATAGCGACCGTCTTTACCCCGTGTGCAGCCCTGCCCTGCTTGCCGCCAGCGAGCGCGCCACCTTGCATGGCGAGCGGGAAATGGACTGGAGCCATTGGCAGGTGGAAGACGGCGAAGACCTGGGCCAGCACAGCCATGGGCTGAATTTTTCCGACCCGGGACTGCTGCTGGATGCAGCGTGCAATGGATTGGGGATCGCCCTGGTGAGCGAGTTGCTGGCGCAACCGGCGTTGGCCAGTGGGCAGTTGCAGCCCTTGGTACCGCGCAGTATCCGCGGGCCGAACTGGGCGTGGTTGATTCACCGTGATAGTGAAAGCAGCCCGTTGACCCGGCAGTTCAGCGAGTGGCTGGTGGGCAACCTCGCCCCGTAGGGTGCGCTCCGCGCACCATGGCGTTTGCACGTGAAGCGCGCGGTGCGCAGAGCGCACCCTACGAGAGCGGCGCCCGGGGCGGAAACAAAAACGCCACCCGAAGGTGGCGTTTTTATTTATTTCTTGCCGAGCTTTTTCAGCTCTTCATCGCGCAACTCGCGACGCAGGATCTTGCCCACGTTGGTGGTTGGCAATACGTCGCGGAACTCCACGGCCTTGGGCACCTTGTAGCCGGTGACGTTGGCGCGCATATGCTCCATGACCTGTTCCTTGGTGACGCTGGCACCTGGCTTCACCACCACAAAGATCTTGATCGCTTCGCCCGACTTCTCATCCGGCACACCAATGGCAGCGCACTGCATCACGCCTGGCAGGGTGGCGAGCACGTCTTCCAGTTCGTTGGGGTACACGTTGAAGCCCGACACCAAGATCATGTCTTTCTTGCGGTCGACGATACGCAGGTAGCCATCTTCCTGAATCAGGCCGATGTCGCCGGTCTTCAGCCAGCCTTCGCTGTCGAGGATTTCGTCGGTGGCTTCCTGGCGCTGCCAGTAGCCTTTCATCACTTGCGGACCCTTTACGCACAGCTCGCCGACAGCGCCGATTTCCAGCTCTTTGCCTTCGTCGTCGATGATCTTGCACAGGGTGGACGGCACCGGAATACCGATGGTGCCCAGCTGGATGGCGTTGAACGGGTTAACGGTGGCCACCGGGCTGGTTTCGGTCATGCCGAAGCCTTCGCACACGGCGCAGCCGGTCACTTCTTTCCAGCGCTCGGCCGTGGCTTGTTGCAGGGCCATGCCGCCGGAAACGGTGAGTTTCAGCGCGGAGAAGTCCAGGCGACGGAAGCCTTCGTTATGGCACAGCGCCACAAACAAGGTGTTCAGGCCGACAAAGCCGGTGAACTTGAACTTGGACAGGTCCTTGATCATGGTCGGCAGGTCGCGCGGGTTGGTGACCAGCACGTTGTGGCCGCCCAGCAACATCATCGCCATGCAGTGAAAGGTGAAGGCATAGATGTGGTACAGCGGCAGTGGCGAAATCACCACTTCACACCCTTCGTTGAGGTTGGCGCCCATCAGTTGCTTCACTTGCAGCATATTGGCGATCAGGTTGCGATGGGTAAGCATCGCGCCCTTGGCCACGCCGGTGGTGCCACCGGTGTATTGCAGCACGGCGATGTCGCCGCTCTGCGGGCTGGCTTCTTTCACCGCCTGGCCACGGCCTTTGGCCAGCGCGTCGTTGAGCTTGACGGCTTGCGGCAGGTTGTAGGCCGGCACCATCTTCTTCACGTACTTGACCACGCTGTTGACCAGCAGGCGCTTGAGCGGCGGCAGCATGTCGCCGACTTCGGTGACGATCACGTGCTTGACGCCGGTTTTCGGCAGCACGGCTTCGGCCAGGTGCGCCATGTTCGCCAGGCAGATCAGGGCCTTGGCGCCGGAGTCGTTGAATTGGTGTTCCATTTCCCGAGCGGTGTACAGCGGGTTGGTGTTAACCACCACCAGGCCGGCACGGATAGCACCGAATACCACCACTGGGTATTGCAGAACGTTCGGCAGCTGCACGGCGATGCGGTCGCCCGGCTGCAGATCGGTGTGTTGTTGCAGGTAAGCGGCAAAAGCACCCGACAACGCGTACATCTCACCATAGGTAAGCGACGTGCCCATGTTGCTGAAGGCCAGCTTGTTGGCGAAGCGTTCGCAAGACTGTTTCAGTACCGCTTGAATATTCGGGTACTGATCGGGGTTGATTTCGGCAGCAACCCCAACAGGGTACTTATCCTTCCAGAAGTTTTCGATCATGGAAGCCCACTCCTAAGCAACAGCTAATCTTCACCGCGCAATGACGGATGTTTTTTGTGATTTTCGAGCTTGTTGACCGTGCTGTCAGGCCAAAAAGCGCGCCGAGGTTAGCAGCTTTGCCAGAGGCTCACCAGCACCAAACACAGCCTCATCGGTCAAAAAAAAGACCGACAGCCAGGCTGTCGGTCACGTTATGAACCAAACCCAGGCAAAGCCGACAAGTGGCTTTACCTTAAGGTTTTCAGGCGATGTCGCGCAATTCGCGGCGCAGGATTTTGCCAACCGGGGTCATCGGCAGCGAATCCTTGAACACGATGTGCTTGGGCACCTTGTAGCCGGTGAAGTTTTCCTTGCAGTAGGCCTT
>JBCECW010000192.1:0-7014 GCA_039207785.1 Pseudomonas sp.
CGAACGGGTGATTCGCGTCTCCGGCGCCATCCAGGACAGCCCCGCGCGCACGCTGGCCGAACAGCAACTGCGCGAGCGGGATGAGTGGCTGCGGCTGTTCTTCGAAGCGCCGCTGATCGGCATGGCCATGATCAGCCCGCAAGGCATGTGGATGGAGGTCAACAGCAAGCTCTGCCAGGTGCTTGGCCGTGGCCGCGACTACCTGCGCAGCAGCGGCTGGGCACAGATTACCCATGCCGAGGATTTGCTCACCGAACAGCCCTTGTTCGAAAGCGTGGCCCTGGGCGAGCGTGACGACTACGAGCTGGACAAACGCTTTCTGCGCGAAGACGGCAGCGTCATCTACACCCGCCTGAGCCTACGCGCGGTGCGCGATCCGCAGGGGCGACTGGAAGCCTGCCTGGCGCTGATCGAAGACATCACCGCCCGCTACGAGGCCGAAGCGCGCTACCGCACCCTGGTGGAACATGCCCCCGAAGCCATCCTGCTGTTTACCTCCGCCGGCGGCCTGGTGGACGTCAACGAAAACGCCGAGCGCCTGTTCAAGCTGCCCCGCGAACAGATGCTGGGGCGCCACCCGGTGGAACTCAGCCCCACCCGCCAGGCGGACGGGCGCTTGTCGGTGGAAGCCGGCCTGAGCTACACCGCCGCAGCCATGGACGGCGCCATTCCGGTATTCGAATGGCTGCACCGCGATGGCGCCGGCCGCCAGTTGCCCTGCGAAGTGCGCCTGGTGCGTATGCCCGGCGAGCAGAAACTGATCCGCGCCAGCGTGACCGATATCTCCGAACGCCAGCGCTATCAGCGCGAGATCGAACGCCTGGCCTACAGCGACGAACTCACCGGCCTGCCCAACCGCCGCCTGCTGCTCGACCGCCTGCAACACGCCATGACCCGCGAGGTGCGTGACAGCTCGTTTGGCGCCTTGCTGTTTATCGACCTGGACCACTTCAAAACCGTCAACGACAGCCTCGGCCACCCGGTGGGCGATGCCCTGCTGCGTGAAGTGACCACCCGCCTGGCTGGCTGTCTGCGCGCCGAAGATACCCTGGCGCGCCTGGGCGGCGACGAGTTTGTGGTGCTGCTGGAAAGCATTGGCGACAACCCGGAAGTAGCCGGCGAACACGCCGCCGACGTTGGCGAAAAACTGCTGCAAAGCCTGCTGGGCAGTTACGAAATCGACGGCCATGAACTGTCCATCAGCGCCAGTATCGGTATCGCCCTGCACCCGGTGGGCGAGCAGGGCGCCGCCGATGTGCTCAAGCAAGCCGACACCGCCATGTACCGGGCCAAGCGCGGCGGCCGCAATGCCCTGCACTTCTTCGCCCCGGCGATGCAGGCGGCCATCGACCAGCGCCTGCAACTGCAAGGCGAACTGCGCCAGGCCATTACCCGCAACCAGCTGCACCTGGCCTTCCAGCCGCAGCTGGATTTGCTCACGGGCGCGGTGGTCGGCGCCGAAGTGCTGTTGCGCTGGACCCACCCCGAGCGCGGCGAAATTCCGCCGGCGCAGTTTATTCCGCTGGCCGAGGAAACCGGGCTGATCCTCGATATCGGCGCCTGGGTGCTCGACGAAGCCTGTGCGGCCCTGGCCCGCTGGCATGAACGCTGGCCGGAGCTGGTGCTGGCGGTCAACCTCAGCCCGCACGAGCTGCGCCAGTTCGATGTGGTGCAACGGGTAGCCGACTGCTTGAGCCGCTACGGCTTGCCAGCGCGGGTGCTGGAACTGGAAATTACCGAAGGGGTGCTGCTGGAGGATGTCGACGAATGCATCGCCGCCATGCAGGCGCTCAAGGCCTTGGGCGTACGCTTTGCCATTGATGACTTTGGCACCGGCTATTCGTCGCTGACCTACCTCAAGCGCCTGCCGCTGGACCGGCTGAAGGTGGACCGCAGTTTCGTCAACGATCTCCCCGACGATGCCAGCGGCCTGATGCTGGTGGAAACCATCCTGATGATTGCCCGCAACCTGGGCCTGGAATGCGTGGCCGAAGGTATTGAAACGCCAGCGCAGTACGAGAGCTTGCGCGGCCTGGATTGTGCGTTGGGGCAGGGTTTTTATTTCAGCCCGCCGCTGACTGAGAACCGCTTTTTGGCGTGGTTGCAGCAGCGGGCCTGACTGCCCCTCACCCCCATCCCCTCTCCCGCACGCGGGCGAGGGGTGACGTATGGCTGCAATCATACTCGGTCAAGCTCCCTCTCCCGCTTGCGGGAGAGGGTTGGGGTGAGGGGCCTTTGCTGCGCAGCTATTGATCTGCCCGCCCACTTTTGCGTAGCGTGCCACCCACCTTAACCCCCCGCGCTGCGAGGCCTCCGTGGCTGTCCTTCGTCTACTGCTGTTAACGCTGCTGCTGGCGTGCTCTGCCCAGGCTTGGGCGGGCTATCCCGG
Source organism: Pseudomonas sp. (assembly GCA_039207785.1). Taxonomy (GTDB): domain Bacteria; phylum Pseudomonadota; class Gammaproteobacteria; order Pseudomonadales; family Pseudomonadaceae; genus Aquipseudomonas. Next base: position 2,390 of record JBCECW010000192.1, read on the forward strand.
CTCCGTAGACTTGCGCGACTGGTCGCCCGACGCCGAGCCCATGCGCATTATGCAGGGCCAATGGCTGCTGACCTGGCGTGACGGCGCCCGCGCCCCGCAGCGGGTGACGTTGCCGTTTACCTGGCACGAGGGCACGCGCAAATGGTGGGGCGAAGTCGGCTTTGGCCGCGTTGAGTTCAGCACCCAGTTGCTGCTGCCGATCAGCAATGAACCCCAGGCGCTGTATATCGACGCGCTGAAATCCGCTGGCCGCGTCTGGGTCAATGGCGAGCTGGTGGCCTCCGTCGGCCGTGTCGGCGAGAGCGATGTGGAAGAACCGCGGATTCGCCCGCTGCTGATTCCCCTGCCTATCGGGGCCGACAGCGCGCTGGTGCGTATCGAGGTGTCCAACCATTTCCACCGCGAAGGCGGCATCGATATGCCGATCCTGGTGGGCGCGCGCAATTACCTGGAGCACCGCGCCGCCATCTCCCAGGGCGTGCAGCTGTTTACCCTCGGCGGCTGCATCCTGATGGCGTTCTACCTGTTGCTGCTGGGCAGCTGGAATAGCCAGCAAATGCTCAGCGGCCCGTTCAGCCTGATGCTGGCCCTGGCGGCGCTGAGTGCGGCGGCCAATAGCGGGTTGATGGATAGCCTCGATTTGCCCACCAGCCTGATCTACCACATCAAATACAGCTGCCAGATTCTTTACCCGGCGATCTATGCGCTGCTGCTGCGCCGGCTGTTTCCCCAGGAGTCGAGCGCGATTGTGGCGCGCGCGCTGCTGGTGATCGGCCTGGCGGTCACGCTGCTGATCCTGCTGACGCCGCCCGCGCTGTTTACCGCCACCCGCGAGCCGGCGGCGGTACTGGTGGTGGGTTCGTGCATCTACTTCCTGAGCAATATCATCCACGCCGTGCTGCGCCATCGCGACGGCGCGCAAAGCATTCTGCTGGGCATGCTGCTGGTGACGGCGGCGGTGTGTAACGACGTGCTGCTCTATACCGAGGGCATGGTGACGGTCAGCGTCTTTCCCCTGGGTGTACTGGGCTTGCTGCTGTCCCATGGCGTGGTGCTGGGCCAGCGGATGCTGGCGGCGCTGCGGCATAACGTGGAGCTGTCCGATCACCTGCAGCGCCTGAATACCTCGCTGGAGCAGCGGGTAGAGCAGCGTACCGCCGTGCTGCGGCAGAACCGCGACCTGCTCGACCGCACCCTGGAGCATATGGACGCTGCGCTGCTGTCGGTGGATGGCCAGGGCAATATCCTGGCGATCAACCAGCGCTTTCGCCGCTTGTTTGGCGTGTCTGGCGAGGCCAGTACCCGTGAGCAATTGCTCGGCCGCCTGCAGCAGGCCGAACTGGCCCTGGACCCTTGCGAGTGCGCCCTGCTGCTGCCCGCCATCGGCCAGGAACTGCGTGCCCATGAAGACCTGCCGCTGGCCAACCGGCTGATTATCGATGTGCGCCGCCGCTCGCTGGCGGACGGTGGCTGGGTGTCGACCTTCGAGGATGTCACCAGCCAGCGCCTGGCCGAGCTGGGGGTGCAGGGCGGCGATATCGGCCACTGGAAATTCGATGTACGCAAACGCCAGCTTGACGGTTCTGAACGCTGCTGGAGCATGCTCGGTTACCACAGCGAAGAGATCGGCACACCGAGCCTGTTCAGCCTCAGCCATCCGCAAGAAGCACGCACCTTGTTTACCGAACTGCTGCACGCGCGCCGTGGCACGGGTGAACTGCAGTGCACCTTGCGCCTGCTGCATGGCAGCGGCGACTGGCTATGGGTGTCGCTGCGCGGGCGCTGCATTCTCGACCGCGAGCAACGGCCGTTGTATTGGCTGGGGGTGATCGAGGATATCGACCGCGAGATGTGCGCCCAGCTGGCGTTGGAACAGGCCCGTGACCAGGCCGTGCGCGATGCGCGGCAGAACGAAGAATTGCTGGCCACCCTGAGCCATGAATTGCGCACGCCGCTGGTGGCGATCCAGGGCCATATCGCTTTGCTGCTCGACCAGCACGACCTGCAACTGGCCATGCGCCGCCGCCTGGATACGGTGCAAAACGCCTCGCGCAGCCTGACCGATGTGCTCGACGGCCTGCTGGCGCTGGCCCGCAGCGAAACCGCCAAGCTGCCGCTACGGGTGCCGTTCGACCTTGCCGCCCTGGTGCGCGAGTGCGTGGAAGTGATGCGTTTGCAGGCCGGCGCCAAGCAACTGAACCTGAGCCTGCATATGGACCTGGGCGAACGCTGCTGGGTGGAAGGCAGCCCGGTGGGTGTGCGCCAGGTGCTGTACAACCTGCTGGGCAATGCCATCAAGTTCACCCACGCCGGCGGCATCAACGTGCGGGTGCAGGCCGATGCTCAGGGCGAGGGTTTTATCCTGGTGGTGACCGACACCGGTATCGGTATCCCGGACGAGTTGCAGGCCCAGGTGTTTACCGCCTTTACCCGCCTGGACCAGCACGGCCCGCAGCCCGGCGTGGGCCTGGGCCTGTATATCGTGCGGCGCCTGGTGCAGTTGCTCGGTGGCGAAATCAGCTTGCAGAGCAGCCTGGGCGTGGGCTCGTGCTTCCGCCTGGCGCTGCCCTGGCCGCCGCTGTTGCGCCATCAGCCGGAGCTGAACCTGGAGGTGCCGCTGGACGGCCTCTATGTGCTGCTGGTGGAGGACGTGCCGGTCAGCCGCGAAGTGACCCGCGAGCTGCTGCTGAGCTGGGGCTGCCTGGTGGACACCGCCGTGGACGGCCAGGGCGCCATCACCAGTTGCCAGGAGCATGACTACGACCTGGTGCTGATGGATATGCGCTTGCCGGATATGGGCGGCCTGGATGCCAGCCGGATCATTCGCCAGCAGCAGGGCGATGTCGGCCCGTTGATGGTGGCGCTGACTGCCAATGCCACCGACCTGGACCGTCAGGCCTGCTTGCAGGCGGGCCTGGACGGCGTGCTGGCCAAGCCGCTGCAACGCCGGCAATTGCAGGCCTTGTTAAGTGGCGAGGATATGTTTGCGCCGTCGTCGGCGGAGCTGGCTGCCGGTGACGGACGAGCCCTGGCGGCACCGCGCTTCGAACAGCTACGGCAATGGCTGGGCGCCGACCTGTTCGACCGTCTACTGCCCTCGTTGCTGGCGTCGCTGGAAGAAGTACGCAGCGGCGTGCAGGAGTTAGTGCAGGCGCCGGGCAGCGATCCGGGCAATAGCCGGCGCGGGGCACTGTTGCACCGTTTGCAGGGCAGCGCGGCGAACTTTGGTTTGCACAGCCTGGCCAGCCAGAGCCTGGCGGCCCAGCGCGGGGAAATCCAGCTGGAGATCCTGGCCGAAGTCCTCGACGAGCACCTGCGGGTTTTGCGTCAGGAGCTTGCGCGCAGCTGAATAATGCGGCTTTGGCCACGATGCCGTTGCCGTTACACCGAGGCATAATTGCGCCCACCCGGGAACATCACCCCGTCCCCCTAGTCCAACCGCTCACCATTACCCCTGAGGTTTCTACGATGTCTGCTCCCCGTCGTCTGGTTTTGCTTGCTGCGTTGTCTGTGCTGGGTAGCCAGGCGTTTGCCTTCAATCTCAATGATGCCGCCAACCTCTATTCGGCCAGCCAGGGCGGCAAGGGTGGCGATGCCTCGGCAGCGCTGCTGAGCAACCCGCAGAACCTGCAATTGCTGGCCGCCCTCAAGCAGTTGAAGGTCACCCCGCAACAGGCGGTGGGCGGCACCGGGGCGATGTTGGGCCTGGCCAAGAACCAGCTGCCGAACAATGAGTACAGCCAGCTGACGCAAACCGTACCGGGCCTGGAAAAGTTCGAAGGCGCCAATGGCCTGGCGCAGTTGAGTTCGCTTAGCGGCTTGCTGGGCAAGTCGGCAGGCAAACCGGTGAGCCCCGAGGCGTCCGCCGCCGTGGCCAATGTGAATAACCCGCAGGACCTGAGCGCCGCCTTTGGTGCACTGGGCATGGACAGCGGCATGGTCGGCCAGTTTGCCCCGCTGCTGTTGCAGTACCTCGGGCAGCAGGGCGTAGGCAATGGCTTGCTGGGTAACCTGGGCAGCCTGTGGGCCACCCCGGGGGCCTGATCAGGCTTCGCTTTTCAGCCGCGTGAGCAGCTCGTCCTTGAGGGCCCAGCGCTGGGAAATCCAGTCCTGCATGTACTGCCGGAAGTGCGCGTCGTTCTGGTAGTCGCCCTGCCAGAGCGCCGGGTCCATCGGCAGTGTCTGGATATCCACCACCACCTTGGGCACCCGCCCGCAGAGCAGGTCCCAGAAACCGGGAATGCGCTCGCCGGGGTAGTACACGGTGATATCGAGGATGGCGTCCAGTTGCTCGCCCAGGCTGGCGAGCACAAAGGCCACGCCGCCCGCCTTGGGTTTGAGCAGGTGCTTGTAGGGTGACTGCTGCTCGACCTGCTTGGCCGGCGTGCAGCGCGTGCCTTCCAGGTAATTGACCACGCTCACCGGCAGGTTGCGGAATTTTTCGCAGGCTTGTTGGGTAATCAGCAGGTCCTTGCCGGCCATTTCCGGGTGCTTGGCCAGATACGCCTTGGAGTAGCGTTTCATAAAGGGGTAATCCAGCGCCCACCAGGCCAGGCCCAGCAGCGGCACCCAGAGCAGTTCTTTTTTCAGGAAGAATTTGAAGAACGGCGCCTTGCGGTTAAAGG
>JBCECW010000193.1:0-5446 GCA_039207785.1 Pseudomonas sp.
CAGCGGCTACATTTTCTTCACCCCAATTACTGTATGAAGGGGCATTTTCGCCCCCAACCGTCTGGAGTGCCCCGATCCGTGAAACCGATTCTTGCCCTGTTGGCGCTGATGGCGCTGCCGGTTCTGGCTGCCGAGCCGACCGTTTATGGCCGCTACGAATACATCAAGTTGCCGGAGCTGGACCAAACCTTCAAAGCCAAGATGGACACCGGCGCGCTGACCGCCTCGCTGTCGGCCAAGGACATCGAACTGTTCAAGAAAAATGGTGATGACTGGGTGCGCTTCCGCCTGGCCACCAAAGACGCCAGCGACAAGGTGTACGAACACAAGGTGGCGCGGGTGAGCAAAATCAAAAGCCGTTCCGACGAGGAAGACGGCGAAGAAGGCGCCGCCATCGCCAAACGCCCGGTGGTGGCCATGCGCATGTGCATGGACGGCGTCAGCCGCATTATCGAGGTCAACCTGACCGACCGCAGCAGCTTCAATTACCCCTTGCTGATTGGCGCCAAGGCCTTGCGTGAGTTCGATGCCGCGGTAAACCCGGCGCGGCGGTTTACCGCTGGGCAGCCCAAGTGTTGAGTCGCTGACTGCGCTCCCTTCACGACTCTGGATCCTCGCGCACGCGGGGATCCAGAATAGTCGTCGTGACACCATCTCCCCGGTGTTAAATTGAGCGCCTTGCCCTTCATGCTGCAGGACGCACATGCCGACCATTCTGCTGGTCGAGGATGAAGCCTCGATTGCCGACACCCTGATCTACGCCCTGCAAAGCGAGGGCTATAGCACCCACTGGCTAACCCTGGCCGGCGAGGCGCTGGCCTATCAGCAAAACACCCCCGCCGACTTGTTGATCCTGGATGTCGGCCTGCCGGATATGACCGGCTTCGAAGCCTGCAAACAATTGCGCCGGTTTTCCGAGGTGCCGGTGATTTTCCTCACCGCGCGCAATGCCGAGATCGACCGCGTGGTGGGCCTGGAAATCGGTGCCGATGACTATGTCACCAAACCCTTCAGCCCCCGTGAGGTGGCCGCCAGGGTCAAGGCCATTCTCAAGCGTATGCAGCCCCGTGTACTGCCAGAGCCGGCCGCCAGCAGCGTGTTTGTGGTGGATGCCGATCGCGTGCAGATCCATTACCACGGCCAGTTGCTGGGCCTGACCCGCCATGAGTTCCGCCTGCTGCAAACCCTGCTGGCGCAGCCGCAACGGGTATTCAGCCGCGAGCAATTGCTCGATGGCGCCGGGGTGCCGGCCGAGGCAGGCTACGAGCGCAATATCGACAGCCATATCAAAAGCCTGCGCGCCAAGCTGCGCCAGGTAGCGCCCATGGCCGAACCGATCCAGACCCATCGTGGCCTGGGCTATAGCATCAAGGTGGACTGATGCCGCTCGGGATTCGGATCTTCCTCGTCTACTTTGTGTTTGTCGGCCTGTCCGGCTGGTTTGTGCTGAGCACGGTGATGGACGAAATCCGCCCCGGCGTGCGCCAGACCACCGAGGAAACCCTGGTGGACACCGCCAACCTGCTGGCTGAACTGCTGCGCGACGATGTGCGTAGCGGCCGCCTGGACCAGGCCCACTGGCAGGCGCTGTTCCAGGCCTATGGCCAGCGCCAGCCACAAGCGCAGATCTGGGGCATGACCAAAAGCGAAGTCAGCCACCGTATCTACGTAACCGACGCCCGGGGCAAGGTGTTGGTGGACTCCGCCGGCGAGGCGGTGGGCCAGGATTACTCGCGTTGGAACGATGTGTACCTGACCCTGCGTGGCCAGTACGGCGCCCGTTCTTCCCGCGAAGTGGCAGACGACCCCGAGACCTCGGTGATGTATGTGGCGGCACCGATCAAGGACAACGGCGCGATTATCGGCGTGGTGTCGGTGAGCAAGCCCAGCCGCACCCTGCAACCCTATATCGAACGCTCGCAAAAGCGTCTGGCCTGGTTTGGTGCCGGGCTGATCCTGCTCGGCCTGCTGGTGGGCGGGCTGTTGTCCTGGTGGCTTAGCGCCTCGTTGCGTCGCCTGACCCGCTACGCCCAGGCGGTGTCCGCGGGCGAGCGCAGCCCGTTGCCGGCCCTGCAGGGCGGTGAGCTCAAGCAACTGGCCGCGGCGCTGGAGCATATGCGCAGCGAGCTGGAGGGCAAGGCCTACGTCGAGCGTTATGTGCATACCCTGACCCACGAATTGAAAAGCCCGCTGGCGGCGATTCGCGGCGCGGCCGAGTTGCTGGAAGGCGAGATGCCGGGCGAGCAGCGGCAACGCTTTGTCGGCAATATCCAGACCGAAAGTGCGCGCCTGCAACAGCTGATCGAACGCCTGCTCAACCTGGCGCTGGTGGAGCAACGCCAGGGCCTGGATGAACGTGTGCCATTGCCATTGCACGCGCTGGTGCAGGAACAGTTACAGGCCCAGGAAGCACGCCTGCTGAACCTGCAGGTGAGCAACCAGGTGCCGCTGGATACGCAGGTGCGTGGCGAGCGTTTTCTGTTGCAACAGGCGCTGGCCAACCTGCTCGACAACGCCCTGGACTTTACCCCGGCCGGCGGCGTGCTGCGCTTTGGCGTCGAGCGCGAAGACAGCACCCTGACCCTGGTGGTGTTCAACCACTGTGCGCCGATTCCGGACTACGCCCTGGCGCGTCTGACCGAGCGTTTCTACTCCTTGCCGCGCCCGGCCAGCGGCCGCAAAAGCACCGGCCTTGGCCTCAACTTTGTGCAGGAAGTGGCCAGCCTGCATGGCGGTGCTATAACAATTGGCAACGTCGCTGATGGCGTTGAGGTGCGTTTGAGCCTGCCGCTGATGCAATAACAGAAGCCGTTTTCAGTGCCGTGAGCGCTCTACAAAGCCTGTTCAATAGTGCTACATCCTGCACGCAGGCCTCGGGGTCCGTGCAGTTGGCATTAAACGTGATAGCCATCGTGGATAAAAAAAAGCCACAGGAGTCAGGGTATGAAAACGGTCGCGGAAATCCTCAAAGCGAAAACCCGGAACAGCATTTTCAGCGTCAGCCCGGAAACCTCGGTGCTGGAGGCGGTGAAAGTGATGGGGGAGTTGGGGGTCGGCGCCTTGCTGGTGACCGAGGGCGGCGACTTGGTGGGCATCGTCAGTGAGCGCGACTATGTGCGCAAGATCGCCATGCTCGAGCGCCCCACCTCCACCCAGGTGCGCGAAATCATGACCGCCAAGGTGATTACCGTCAGTCCCAAGGAAGGCAATCGCCACTGCATGCAACTGATGACCGACGGCCATCTGCGCCACCTGCCGGTGCTCGAAGACGGCAAGCTGATCGGTTTGTTGTCCATTGGTGACTTGGTCAAAGACATCATTTCCGAGCAGGAGGATTTGATTAATCACCTGGAGCAGTACATTCGCGGGGAATAGCGGCGCCTTCTGCCCTCTCCCCCGGCCCCTCTCCCGTAAACGGGAGAGGGGAGCTTAAACGCGGTTTCAACCCAATCCCCTCTCCCGCTTGCGGGAGAGGGTGCCCGAAGGGCGGGAGAGGGGGCTGTTTCCACACACTCTCCATATTCCCCCCATAAAACCCCCATTTCAGCGTCGCAGACTTTCTCCATCCCACCCACATGGAGAGCATCGCGATGAATCGCAGTCTGGGCATCAAACTCGGGGCAATCGCCCTGCTGATTATCCTGTTGTTAATTCCGCTGTTGATGATTGGCGGCCTGATCGGCGAGCGGCAGGCGGCGCGTGATGGCGTGCTGGATAACATCGCCCGCAGTTCCAGCTACAGCCAGCAGATCACCGGGCCGATCCTGGTGGTGCCGTACCGGCAGAAAATCCGCGAATGGAAAGTCGCCGAGAAAACCGGCGTGCGCTACCAGGAAGAACGTACCGTCAGCAGCCGCCTCTATGTGCTGCCGGAAAGCTTTAGCCTCAACGGCGAAGTCGGCACCGAGCTGCGTGCCCGTGGCATCTACCAGGCGCGGCTATTCAAGAGCGACAACCAGATCAGCGGCCACTTCGAAGTGCCGGCCAACTATGGCATCAGCGAAGACCTCGCCGACTACCAGTTCGACGAGCCCTTTCTGGCCGTAGGCATCAGCGATATCCGCGGCATCAACAACGCCCTCAAGCTCGACCTTAACGGCCAGACCCTCGACTTCGAGCCGGGCTTTGGCGACGACATGCTGGCCAACGGCGTGCATGCGCCATTGGGCCGAGTGGACAGCAGCCAGGTGCAGCAACTGAAGTTCGCCTTCAACCTGAAACTGCAAGGCACCTCCAGTTTCAGCGTCGTGCCGTTGGGGCGCGACAGCCAGGTACAGCTGCATTCCGACTGGCCACACCCAAGCTTTATGGGCGAGTTCCTGCCCACCGAACGGGAGATTACCGCCGAGGGCTTTACCGCCACCTGGCAGACCAGTTTTTTCGCCACCAATATGGAGCAGGTGCTGCGTGAGTGCGTAAACAGCGCGGGCTGCAACGGCTTTGATGCACGCAGTTTTGGCGTGAGTTTTGTCGACCCCGTGGACCAGTACCTCAAGACCGACCGCGCGATCAAATACGCCCTGCTGTTTATCGGCCTGACCTTTGCCGGCTTCTTTCTCACCGAAGTGCTCAAACGCCTGGCGGTGCACCCGGTGCAATACGGCCTGGTGGGCCTGGCATTGGCGATGTTCTACCTGCTGCTGTTATCGCTGTCCGAACACCTGCCATTTGCCCTGGCCTATGGCGCATCGGCCACGGCCTGTGTGGCGCTGGTGGGCTTCTATGTCTGTCATGTGCTGCATAGCTGGCTGCGCGGTGCGGGCTTTACCCTGGGCCTGGCCGGCTTGTATGGCGTGCTCTATGTGCTGCTCAACGCCGAGGACTACGCGCTTCTGATGGGTTCGCTGCTGGTGTTCGGTCTGCTGGCCTGCGTGATGCTGCTGACGCGCAAACTGGACTGGTATGGCGTAGGCAAGGCGCCGACGCCCGAGGTGCACCTGACCCTTGAACCCGGCCTGTTGGGGGACTGATGCCATGCGCATGATCTTTCAACTGGGCGTCTGCGTGGCGCTGGGGATGTTCGTGGCCTTGTTGATACTGGTGGGCCTGATGTTTGCCCAGCAGTTCGAGGTGATCAAACTGTTGGCGGTGACCGGCAAGCCGGTCGCCCACCTGGCCCTGGTGGCGCTGCCGGAAAGCTTCTGGGTCAGCCTCACCGGCGCGCCGGACGCAGTGGATAACGCCTCGGTGCGCTCGTTTCTGCAACTGTGCACCGCCCTTGGCCAGGTGGCGCTGCTGGTGGGCGCCGGGCTGTATCGCGCGAGTGTGGCGAAATGAGCGGGCATATCGGGCTGCGTGAAGATGCCTGTATCGGTCATCAGTTGGCGGTGCAGATCATGTCGCTGTTTGAGATCGCTTGGTGCGCGGAGCGCACCCTACGACACCGCGTCGGTCCCGATCTTCTCGTTTACGCTGACCCCGTAGGGTGCGCTCCGCGCACCAGGAA
>JBCECW010000193.1:5456-7010 GCA_039207785.1 Pseudomonas sp.
GAATGTCACACCGGCGGCTGGGTCGCCAGCATCGAAGGCCGCTGGCTAACATCGGCAAACCACGCCGCCAGCTTTGGCGAGGACGAACGCCAGTCCAGATCGGGCTGGCGGAAATCCAGATAGCCCAAGGCGCAGGCAATACCAATTGCCGCCACATCAAAGCGGCTGGGCAATTCGGCTCCGGCCGCTGCTTCAAACTCCACCAACGCCCGCACAATTTTCGCCTGCTGGCCATCGAGCCAATCGGCCCAATGTTTTTCCGGCGGGCGCATGGCGGTTTCATAACGAATCAACACCGCTGCATCCATCACCGCATCGGCCAGCGAGGCCAAGGTCAGACGCCGCCAGCGGCTGGCACCGTCGCGAGGAAGCAGCGGTTCGCCCACATGCTGGTGGTCGAGGTAATCGACGATCACCCGGCTGTCATGCAGCAGCGTCCCATCGGCCAGGCACAAGGCCGGAATCTTGCCGGCCGGGTTATGGGCATTCACCGCCTCGCTGGGATTGGTCGGGCTGAGCAACACGGTCTCCAGTTCCACGCGATCGCGCTGGCCGGTTTCAAGGAGAACCACCAACACCTTGCGCACAAAAGGTGAGGCCGGGTTGTGAAACAGCTTCATGGTGGCGACGGACATAGGCGGCTCCTGGGTGGAGTGGGGGAGGGCGTAACGGTACAGGGGGTGGGGTGGTAGAAACAACAAAGCCGCCTCGAGGGCGGCTTTGTTGTTAGGCGGGGTGCTTAGAACTTGTAGTCCACGCTGGCCATTACGCTGCGGCGGTCACCGTAGTAGCAGTAGAAGCCGTCACAGGTAGCGATGTATTCCTTGTCGAATACGTTGTTGGCATTCAGTGCCACGCTCACGCCGTCCAGTGCGCTGACTGCACGACCGAGATCGTAGTGCAGGGCAGCGTCATAAACGGAGTAGGAACGGCTGTGGCCGTCGGATGCGTCACGCACATAGGCCATGCTGCCGATGGCGATGTTGTCGGTCGGACCTACGTAGCGCACGCCGAAGCCTGTACCGAAGCCATCGAGCCAGCCGCTGTGCCAGGTGTAGTCAGCCCACAGAGAAGCCTGGTTTTCCGGGGTGAGTGGCAGCGGACGGTTTTTATCCGACTCGAGGGTGGTCTTGGTCATCTTGCTATTGGCGTAGGTGTAGGAGGCCGTCACCTTCAGGTTCTCGTTGACGTTGCCTACCGCTTCAAACTCGAAGCCGCGAACTTTGGCTTCGCCCACTGCGCGGTTAATGAAGGTGGCGTCGCTAAGCACGATGTTTTCGCGAGTCAGGTCGTACGCGGCGGCGGTGAACAGAATGTCGGTACCCGGCGGCTGGTACTTCAGGCCGATTTCGTACTGTTTGCCAGTGCTCGGAGTAAACGCATTGCCGTTGGTGCCACCTGCTTCCGGCTGGAAGGATTCGGCGTAGGAGATATACGGCGTGAAGCCAGAGTCGAACACGTAGCTAAGCGCAGCGTTGCCGCTGAACTGCATGTCACGACGGGTGCCTTTGGCATCGTTGGCGTTGTAGAACACGGAGTCGGTGTGTACCCAGT
>JBCECW010000194.1:0-7009 GCA_039207785.1 Pseudomonas sp.
GTAAAAAACCGCACGATGCCGCGCCCCAACTCGCGCAATAGCCGCCCGCCAAAACTGAAATCCAGCACCCCGGTTTCGTCGACATAGCGCTGCCAATGCGCGATCAGGGCGCGCAGTCGTTCTGGCTCGGCGTCGGCCAGATCGTGGATTTCGCCGGGGTCGCGCGCCAGGTTGTAGAGCTGCCAACGCCCCGGGCCATCGGGCTTGGGGATATACAGTGCCTTCCATTCCCCCTGGCGCATGGCGCGGGCGCGGAAGAGCTCCCAGCCGGTGGTTTCGTCCTGGGTATGCGCTTGGTCGTACTTGCCTTGCAGATAAGGCAGCAGTGAACGGCCGCGAATCGGCAGCACCTCACGCCCCTGGTATTGCCTGCCGGGATGGGGGGCGCCAGCCAGTTCCAGCAGCGTCGGCACAATATCCATCACCGTGGAAAATTCATGGCTGATGGCGCCCTGGCGCTGCAGGCCCGGCCACGTGATAAACGCCGGTACGCGAATGCCGCCCTGGCTGGTAAACAACTTGATCTGATCGCGGCGTTATGGCGATTAATCGCGGTGGCTTTGCTGCCGAGTCCGGCTGCTAGCGAGCAGAAAAGCAGCGACGCTTGGTGGGTATAGTGTTGATAATTTTTAATTGGTAGTTATCATACCCACCAGCAGGAAGCACCAATGGGTAATACAAATAGCCGCAGGCTGATTGCCATGATCATGGCCGATGGTTGGTATCTCATAAGGGTTAACGGCAGCCACCATCACTTCAAGCACCCGAAGAAAAAAGGCTTGGTGACCGTTCCTCACCCGAAAAAAGACTTACAGATCAAAACGCTGAACAGCATCCTGAAACAGGCCCAGATCAGCTTTGACGGCGTGTTTATAGCGTAGAAGGAGACCCTCCATGCTCTACCCCATCGCCATTCTTCCTGGAGACGACACCTACGCCTGGGGCGTGGAAGTGCCCGATATCCCTGGGTGTTTTTCCGCCGGTGACGACCTCGACGACGCCATCGCCATGGCCCGCGAAGCCATCGAAGGCCATCTGCAATTGCTGGCCGAAGACGGCGCCCATATCCCCATCGCCAGCAAAGTAACCGTACACGCGGCCAACCCGGAGTTTGCCGGCTGCACCTGGGCCTTGGTGGATATCGACATCACCCACTACATGGGCCGTGCTGAAAAGCTGAATATCACCCTGCCGGGCAATCTGCTTAAACGCATTGATGACTACGTGAAAAATCACCCGGACCAGAAAAGCCGCTCGGGGTTTCTGGCCAGTGCTGCGTTGAAAGTGTTGCAGGGTGCCTGAGGGGATCAGGCGCTTTGCATCGCTAATGCGCCCCTTGCAGGCGCAGTCTGAGAGGCGCGCTTTTTCGCTTCCTCAAGCCATTCGTTTTCGCTGATAAAGCCATACGAAAACTCGACAATTCCCACGCGAATCCGCGCTTCGGGCAGGCCTTCGTTGCTGCCCATCGGTTCGGCGAAAAACCCTTCGACACGCTCGGCCAGCGAGCGTGCTCCGGCTTCCCCGGCGTGCTGCAACAGCACGTAGAACTCGCCGGCGCGCGGCGTGCACAACAGGTCGGTATTGCGCACTTCGCCTTTGATCAGTTGCCCCAGCCGGGCACTCAGGGCTTCCATCAGCAATAAGCCATGCTGGTCGCTTAGGGCGCGGAATTCGTCGATGCGGATAACCACCACCGTGGCATGGCTGGAACCACAGCGGCAGCGCAACAGGGCTTGCCCCAGGCGAAACATCCATTGTTCCAAAGGCGTAAACAGGCGTTCATCGAAGCCGGTGACAATCGCCAGCGCGCGTCGCTGGCGAAGCAGTTGCACGGCCAGGTCGTAGCTGGAGTAACCCACCGTAAAGGGATACAGCACCAGCATCGGCAAGCAAGCCCAGATCACTTGTGGCGGGGTGTCCAGGTTGACCTCAAAGCCCATCACCAACCCTGCGGCCAGCACACCCACAGCATTGGCCACCAGGCCACGCAGCATAAAGCGCAGGCCTTTGGTGGTGACGCTGTTCATCGCCATGGTCGACAGCATCAGCACCGTGGGCAGCAGGCTGAAATGCATTGCCACCAGCCAGCCACCGCCGTACAGGCAGTCGAGTTGCAGGTTGCGTAGTTCGGCCTTGTAAGGGTCGCGCGCGCGAACAACGAGTTGGAAGGCGATATGCGGCCAAACCAGGCTATTGAGCAGCATCAGTACCCATTGCAGTTGGCTGCCTGGATAGAGAGTGGTCGCTACAAAAAACAGGCACAGCGCACAGCCGACGATGCGCGAGACGTAAACCCGTTTGGCAAAGCTGAGGCCCGCTGCCCTACTGCGATCTATAGCCATAAAACCCTGGGGACGAACCTGGAAACGGCGACGAAAGTTTCGCCTAACCTAGCCGAAACAGATGGCAAATGGATAGCACGCACAGGGTTTTTGTCGTAACCGATACACTGTGCGTTGCGTCACAAGATACCAATACGTTCGTATCCTAATGTAGGAAGCCCCCATGAGTAAACGCCCCACCATCGACAGAAACCTCGTACTAGACGCGGCCGTGTCGATCGTCATGACCCAGGGCATCGCCGCGTTGAGCATCGGTGAGGTCGCCAAAGTCGCTGGTATCAGCAAGGGCGGGGTGCAGTCGTGTTTTGGCACCAAGGACGGTTTGATCGAGGCCATGGTCAATCGTTGGAAGACCGATTACGCCGGCACCGTGCAGGCGCATCTGCCGCCTGGGGCGGGCGTTCTGGAAAACCTGATCGCGCAGATCGGCATCATTGCCGTACCGGACGCCGAGTTAAGCGCCCAGGCCGGGGCGATTCTGACCGCCATGTTCAGCCAGCAAGGCCTGAAGCAGCAGAGCAACGAGTGGTACCGCGCCCTGCTGCTGGGCAATGACTTCGACAGCCAGCGCGGCAAGCTGATTCGCCTGGCGTTTCTCGCCGCCACCGGCACCTTCTTTTTGCGCTCGTTCGGCATCATGGAAGCCAGCGAAGACGAATGGCGCGCGCTGCACCACGATATCCAGCAATTGCTGCCAGACGCACCACCGCTCCCGTAGGGTGCGCTTCGCGCACCAAGCGATCTTCCCGATATCGCATTGGCTCGCGGCGCCCCCCCCCACGGGACCGTGTACTACAGCTGCCACCCCGCCTTGGCTAAGGCCTTCGCCAACGCTTCGATATCCGCCGCACTGCGCGCCGCAAACGCCGGCATATAGGCCAACGGATCAGGCAGGCTGGAAGCCTGGCCGATAAAGCCTTCGGTCGCCGCATGCAGGCAGTAGGCGCTGTACGCCGGGTTGTAGCCGCCCTCCTGCACGACTAGCAAGCGCCCCTCGCACAGCTCATCGGCCAGCACCCGCGCGCGTTGCGCCAGATGGTTAAAGCCTTTCATGGTCAGCAGTTGCCGTCCGTTAGGGTCGAACTGCGAGGCATCCAGGCCATTGGCAATGATCAGTAGCTGCGGAGCAAAGGCGCGAATGGCCGGCTCGACAAAGCGCTCGAACGCCAGCGCATAGGTCAGGTCATCGGCGCCCATGGGCAGCGGGATATTCAGGTTGCTGCCCTCGCCCGCCCCTTCACCGCGCTCGTCCACCCCTCCGGTTTGCGGGTGGCTAGGCCCCCAGGCGCCGTGGTCCATATGCAGGGAAATGGTCAGCACCGCCGGGTCGGCATAGAAGCCGGCCTGGGTGCCGTTGCCGTGGTGCACATCCCAGTCGACGATCGCCACCCGTTCAAGGCCCGCCGCCCGTGCTGCCTGGGCAGCCACGGCGACGTTATTGAAAAAGCAGTAGCCGTCGGCCATCGCCGGCGCCGCATGGTGGCCTGGCGGGCGTACCAGGGCCATGGCCGGGCGGCGGCTGGCCAGGGTTTGCTCCAGGGCCGCGATGCTGGTACCAGCGGCCGCCAGCAGCCCAGCCAGGCTGCCGCTATTCATCAGCGTGGTGCTGCTAAAGCGCCGGCCACTGCCGTCGGCGTTTTCGATACTGCGCAAATAATCGGCGGTGTGAAAACGCAGCAGCTCGGCCTCGCTGGCATGCCGGCCGGTGTGCCAGGCCAGGTGCTCGGCCACCGGGCCGTTGTGCAGCACCGCGCGCATATTGACCAGGCGCGGGCTGCTTTCCGGGTGCTGGGTCTGCTCCTCCAGCAAGCTGCTGGGCGGCGCTTCGAACACCCCGTAGCCGGTGTCGTGGCGCAGCACATCGTCGTGCCAGAACACATCCATTGCTTTGCTCATGCCGCGTTCCTCAGTCGATCACGTGCAGCTCAGGTGGAATTTCCGACAGGCTTTGCGAGCCGTCTTTGCCGCACAGCACGGTGTCACCCAGTTTCAAGCCAAAGCCTTCGCTGTACAGCGACAGATTGGGCTCGATGGAGAACGACATATTGGGCTGGAACACATGGTCATCGGCCTCGTCCACCATCATCGCTTCCAGCCAGGTCGGCGGGTACGCCAGGCCCAGGCTGTAGCCAATGCGGTGTACGCGGGTGCGCGACAGGTCGATACGGTCGAGAATCTCGTTGCATACACGGTTGGCCTCGCCCACCGGGGTGCCCGGCTTGGCGATATCAACGGCGGCGTTAAAGGCTTCGGTCAGCAGGGTGGAGACTTCACGCACCCGCGCGGTCGGCTTACCGATCACGGCGCTGCGCATCAGAATGGCGTGGTAGCGGTTGCACACACCGGCGTGCTCCAGAATCACCACATCGCCCGGGCTGATGGTCAGCCGGTGCGGCATGGCGTGGGTCATGGTGCTGCGTCGGCCGGTGGCGCACATCGGGCTGATGGCCGAGTACTCGCTGCCAGCATCGCCCAGGGCCTTGGACACGATGCCGGAAATCTGCACCTCCGACATGCCCGGACGCAACGCTTCGAACGCCGCACGCATACCGGCATCGGCCATCCGCGCGGCGCTGCGCTGGTATTCGATTTCTTCAGCAGTCTTGATCAGGCGCTCTTCGGCCACCACCACCGAGGCATCTTCAAACTGGGCGTGGGGCATATGCCGCAGCAGCGTGGTGTATTGCAGCGCGCTAAAGGTCGAGGCCTGCATTTCCAGGCCAATACGGCCCTGGCTCAGCCCCAGGCCTTCCAGGGAATCGGCAACGATACGCAGCGGGTCTTGCTTGGCGATATCGTAGAAAATCCCCTCTTCCAGGCTCGACAGCTCGTAGGTGCACGGCTCTTCACTGGTGCGGGTGAGGAAGATCGGGTTGGCCAGTTTTGGCGAAATGATCAGCGCCTGGTACCAGAGAAAACCCAGGCTATCGAAACCGGTGAGGTAGTTGATGTTGTCCGGGTAATTGATCACCAGGGCATCCAGGCCGCGCTCACTCATGCGGCGTTTTACCGCCTCGATACGTTGACGATACGTGCGCAGTGGGAAAGCAGTCATCATGAGGAATCCCTCCTTAGGGAAAAGGTGCTCGGGTTGTTCTTGGTTTTAAGCGGTAGGGGGTAAGACGGGGCCGGCTAGCGCCCCGGTGCAGCACTGTGGTCGTGGCGGTACAGGCGCACCAGCAACACCACCAGGGTGAGAAACACCATCACCGTGGACATCGCGGCAATGGCGGGGTCGAGGTTGTAGCGCAGGCCATCCCAGATGCGCTTGGGCAAGGTGATTACATGCAGGCCGCTGGTGAACAGGGTCACCACCACCTCCTCCCAGGACATGATAAAGGCCATAAAAAAGCTGCCCGCCAGGCCACCGCGCACATTGGGCATCAGCACCTGCACGATGGTCATGCCCAGCCCCGCGCCCAGCGAGCGCGAGGCTTTGTACAGGCTGGTATCGAGCCGGCTGTAGGCCACCAGCATGGCGATCAGTGAGTACGGCAGCGCCATCATCAGGTGGCCAAAGCCCACGCCAATCAGCGAGTCGAGTTGCTGCACCCGCGCGCCCAGGTAGTAGATGGACATGGCCGACACCACCTGCGGCACGATCATCGGCAACAGCACCAACGCAGTCAGCAGCACGCGGTAACGCGGCTCCAGCCAGATACCGGTGGCAAACAGAAACGACAGCGCGGTACTCAAAAGCCCTACCACCACGGCCAGGCCCAGGCTCTGCATGATCGAACCGAGCCAGGCCGTATCGAGCAGCGTCAGGTAATGGCGCAGCGACCAGGCGCCATCGGGGAACGACAGGTAGCGTTGGTCACCAAAGGACAGCAGCACGATCACCAGAATCGGCAGCAGCAAAAACACCGCCGCCAGCAACATCGCGGCAATCGACAGCCAGCGGGCCATGTTCAGCCGCGGGGTAAAACGCCGTGGCGCCGTCACCGTTGTCGCCGCTGTGGTCAATGTATTCATGCTTGCCTCCCGCTAAGCCGCCCAAAGCCCACCAGCTTGCCGAACACCAGGGCGCACACCGCCACCATGGCCATCAACACAATGCTCAGGGCCGCACCCAGGCCCCAGTTGGACAGCTGGAACATCTGGATATAGATACTCTCGGCCAGCATCGCCGCCTTGCCGCCGCCCAGCAGCGCCGGGGTAACAAAGCAACCGAGGCTGAACACGAAAACCGTGGCCGAGGCCGCCGCCACGCCCGGCAGGGTCAGCGGCAAAAACACCTCGCGCAGGGTATGCCAGCGCCCGGCCCCCAGGCTGCTGCTGGCGCGCAGCAGGCTGTCGTCAACCTGGCGCATCGACGACAGCAGCGGCAGCACCGCATACGGCACCATAAAGTGCACCATGCCGATCAACGCCCCCAGCTCATTGCGCACCAACGCCAGCGGTTCATCCACCAGCCCCAGGGCCAGCAGGCTGTTATTCACCAGGCCATCGTTGCGCAGCAGCACCAGCCAGGCGAAGGCGCGAATCAGCATCGACAGCCAGAACGGCAGCAGCACAAACAGCTCGATCAACAAGCGCCCACGGGCCGAGGCAAAGCGCCAACGGAAGGCGATCAGGTAGGCGATGGCCACGCTGATCACCGTGGTCAGCAAACAGATACGCAAGGTGCGCCACACCACCGCCTGGATCGTCGCGCTGTCGAGGAT
>JBCECW010000195.1:0-6993 GCA_039207785.1 Pseudomonas sp.
TTGAAGGGCTGTTGGAAAAGCGCCTTAACTTCAGCAAGGGACCAGTCGTGACGCAGCTTGGCAGTGGTGGTGGCGCTCATCTGGCAATCCTTCTTGGAGTCGTGCGCGGGGCGTGACGAGATAAAGCCCACAAGCGCGGTATGGATGTTCGGCATAGTTAAGGAAGCGAAATGCGCTGTCAACCAGACCTATGGAAACAGGTTTACAACTGGTTAAATAATGAACACATCTGTTTGTTATGTGACGCTCGGGGCGACTGGCCAACGCCTATCTGCACCCCCTGCAAGCAGGAGCTGCCATGGCTGCAGGCTCAGTGTCAGCACTGTGCCTTGCCGCTGTTCAGCGCCGGCCTGGTCTGCGGTGAGTGCCAGAAACAACCGCCGCTGTTCGACCGGGTACTGGCGCCCTGGGTATACGGCTTTCCCATCGATGCGCTGATCACCCGCTTCAAGCATCACGGCAAGTGGCCCTTGGGACGTCTGTTGGGCGCTCTTTTGTCACACCATCTGCAAAACGCTTTTGCCGCCGGGCTGCCTCGCCCGGATTTGCTGCTGCCGGTGCCCCTGGGCAAGCGCCGTCTGCGCCAGCGCGGCTTCAACCAGGCCGGCATGCTGGCCGACTGGCTGCACCAGCACCTGCACATTCCCGTCGATGCCGGCCTGCTCAAACGCGAACGCGAGACCGACGCCCAGCAGGAACTGGACGCCGCCGCCCGCCAGCGCAACCTGCGCAATGCCTTTGTGCTCAGCAACCCGGCGGCGGTGCATGGCAAGCACCTGGCCGTGGTCGACGATGTGCTGACCACCGGCGCCACCGCCAACAGCCTGGCGCGCTTGCTGAAAAAGGCCGGTGCCAGGCATGTGGATATCTACTGCCTGGCGCGCACACCGAAACCGGGTGAAACAGCATAAGGTCGCTGTCGGCAACGTTCGAAGGCGTACACTGTCGCCCCGCACGAACGCCAGGAATGCTCGATGAGCCACCCATTTGCCGAACTCACGCCCGACCTGGTGCTCGATGCCGTTGAAAGCATCGGTTTTATCAGCGACGCCCGGGTGCTGGCGCTCAACAGCTACGAGAACCGCGTTTATCAAGTCGGCATCGACGACAGCCAGCCGCTGATTGCCAAGTTCTACCGCCCGGGGCGCTGGAGCGACGCGGCCATTCTCGAAGAGCATGCGTTTACCGCCGAACTGGCCGACTGCGAGGTGCCAGTGGTGGCGCCACTGCTGCATAACGGGCAAACCTTGTTCGAACACCAGGGCTTTCGCTTTACCCTGTTTCCCCGCCGGGGCGGCCGCGCGCCGGAGCCCGGCAACCTCGACCAGCTGTACCGCCTCGGGCAATTGCTCGGCCGCCTGCATGGTGTAGGCGCCAGCAAACCTTTCGAGCATCGCGGCGCACTGGACGCGCAAAGCTTCGGCCATGACTCGCTCAGCACCCTGCTGGAAGGCGGCTTTATCCCCAATAGCCTGCTGCCGGCCTATGAATCGGTGGCCCGCGATGCACTAAAGCGGGTGGAAGACCTCTACGCCGCCACGCCCTACCAGGCCATCCGCCTGCACGGCGACTGCCACCCCGGCAATATGATGTGCCGCGACGAGGTGTTTCATATCGTCGACCTGGACGACTGCCGCATGGGTCCGGCAGTGCAAGACCTGTGGATGATGCTCGCCGGCGACCGCCAGGAGCGCCTGAGCCAACTGGCCGAACTGGTGGACGGCTACCAGGAATTCCACGACTTCAACCCGCGCCAACTGCCGCTGATCGAAGCCCTGCGTACCTTGCGCCTGATGCACTACAGCGCCTGGCTGGCAAGGCGCTGGGATGACCCGGCCTTCCCCATGAGCTTTCCCTGGTTTGGCAGCGAGCGTTATTGGGGCGAGCAGATTCTGATTTTGCGAGAGCAATTGTCGGCGTTGCAGGAAGAGCCGCTACGACTGTTCTGAGGAAAACGCCGCCAAGTGTGTCTGGAGCCGGTTAGCCGCCGGGCCTAAACTGGCCCGCCAGTTTCTCGAGGTTTCCCCATGCAAGCCGCCAACCCGCGCCGCGGGTATCTGCTCGGTATTTCCGCGTACACCATCTGGGGCCTGTTCCCGCTGTATTTCAAAGCCATCGCCAATGTGCCGGCGCTGGAAATCATCGTCCATCGCGTGCTCTGGTCGGCGCTGTTCGGCGCCCTGCTGCTGTTGGTGTGGAAACATCCGCGCTGGTTGGCCGAGCTGCGTGAAAACCCCAAGCGCTTTGCCGTGCTGGTGGGCAGCGGCGCGCTGATTGCCGGCAACTGGCTGGTGTATGTGTGGGCGGTAAATAACGGCCATATGCTCGACGCTAGCCTGGGTTACTACATCAACCCGTTGATCAATGTGCTGCTGGGCATGGTGCTGCTGGGCGAGCGGCTGCGGCGCCTGCAATGGGTTGCCGTGCTATTGGCCTGTATCGGCGTGGCGCAGCAGCTGTGGCTGGCCGGGCATGTGCCGTGGATTTCCCTGGCCCTGGCGTTGTCGTTCGCCTTCTATGGTCTGATCCGCAAACAGGCGCCAGTGGCCGCACTGCCGGGACTGGTGGTGGAAACCTGGCTGCTGGTGCCCTTTGCCCTCGGCTGGTTGCTGCTCAATCCCGACGCCATGAGCCGCCAGCCCGAGTTCTGGGCCAGCAGCCAATGGCTGTGGGTGGCCGCTGCCGGGCCGGTGACGCTGGTGCCGTTGCTGTGCTTTAACGCGGCGGCGCGGCACCTGCCCTATGCCGCCCTGGGCTTTTTGCAATACGTGGCGCCGACCCTGGTGTTGCTGCAAGCCGTGCTGCTATTCGGCGAGCACCTGAGCAGCAGCGCGCTGACGGCCTTTGCCTTTATCTGGGCGGCCTTGGCGGTGTACAGCGTGGATGCCTGGCGCAGCTTGCAGCGCGCCAAGCTCACCGCGCAGTGAGGCTATTCATCACTGCGTAAAACCAGCTCCACCATCAGATCGTCGGCCAGGGTTTCCAGCCGCGCTTGCAGCGTGTCGAGGGCCAGCGTCAGCGGCACCGCTAGCAGCGCCTCGGCATGAAAGAGCGGCTCGCCGCTCATGGGCGCCGGCGCCACATCGGTGATCAGGCTTTCCACGTTCACCCCCAGCTCGCTCAGCACGCGGGTGATATCGCGCACGATACCGGGGCGGTCGTTGCCCACCAGATCGAGCTGGATCGGCTTCCAGGTGCACGCCGGGTCGATGCCACTTTCAGCCAGCAGCACGCGGATGCCCTGGTCGCCCAGGGCCTGCAACGAAGCCACCAGCTCGGCATGGGCTTCGGCCGGCACGCTGACTTTCAGAATCCCGGCAAATTGCCCGGCCATGCGCGACATACGACTTTCCAGCCAGTTGCCGCCATGGCTGGAAATGCAGCTGGCGATTTTTTCCACCAGCCCGGGCTGGTCTTCGGCAATCACGGTAAGGACCAAATGGTTCACGGGGTGACTCCTTTTCTGAAACGAGGGTTACAACCGCGCGGAGATCGCTTGGTGCGCGGAGCGCACCCTACGGTTGCGGCGTAAACGAGGTGATGGGCGTACGACGGGGTTCCGTAGGGTGTGCTCCGCGCACCGGCTCTTACAAACCCAACCAATAGGTGAGGTACACCTCATCCTTCACATACCCCAGGCTTTCATACAACGCCTGGCCGGCGACATTGGTTCTTGCCGTTTCCAGCTGCAAACCACAGGCGCCGGTCGCTTCGGCATGGGCGCGGGCGGCATTCATCAGTTGCTCGCCTACGCCTTGGCGCCGCGCGGCGGGGCTGACGTATAAATCGCTGAGCAGGTACGCCGGCGCCAAGGCCAGCGAGGAGAAAAACGGGTAGAGCTGGACAAAGCCCTGGGCCGTGCCAGACGCGTCGCGGGCCAAAAACAGGGAGGATTCGCCCCGTTGCAGACGAGCGGCAAGAAATTCCCGGATTTCCTCAAGCGGGCGCGGCACCTGGTAGAACTCCAGGTAACCGGCAAACAACGGGGCAAGCTCGTCGAGGTCGCTGGCGACCACTGCGTTTACAGGCATACACGGCACTCCATAAGGGGTTGCGCGAGTATAGGCAAAAGCCGGCAAGCGCTGTCGAGGGCGGGGAAAAAGGTAGTAACACTACAAAATCGTGTACGAAATGCAGATTTTTGTGGAACAAAACCCCTGTTTTTTGAGAACATCCGCGCCCTCGTAATGACCGCAAAGGCCCTGGCCGGTCGCAGTACGACGCATGCCCGCTGATTTCCCCCCGATCATCATGTAGTATGCCGCGCCTCGGACTACAAAACGGCCAACGCCGGGTCCGTACAGGGCTATCCGCAGTGAGCTATTGAGTACAGCTAAGAGCTGAGCAGAGAGGCAAGTAATGACTGAGCGCGTTCAAGTCGGTGGCCTGCAGGTCGCCAAAGTCCTGTTCGACTTCGTAAATAACGAAGCCATCCCCGGCACCGGGATTTCCGCCGAGCAGTTCTGGGAAGGCGCGCAAAGCGTCATCCAAGACCTCGCACCGAAGAACAAAGCACTACTCGCCAAACGTGACGACTTCCAGGCTCAGATCGACGCCTGGCACCAGGCACGTGCTGGCCAGGCGCATGACGCCGTGGCTTACAAAGCCTTCCTGGAACAAATTGGTTATCTGCTGCCAGAAGTAGCGGACTTCCAAGCCACTACCCAAAACGTCGACGAAGAAATCGCCCACATGGCCGGCCCACAGCTGGTAGTGCCGGTGATGAACGCACGTTTCGCCCTCAACGCGTCCAACGCCCGCTGGGGCTCGCTGTACGATGCCCTGTATGGCACCGACGCGATCAGCGAAGAAGGCGGCGCCGAGAAAGGCAAGGGTTACAACAAGGTTCGTGGTGACAAGGTTATCGCCTTCGCCCGCGCCTTCCTCGACGAAGCCGCGCCCCTGGCCGCTGGCTCCCATGTCGATTCCACCGCGTACAAGATCATCGACGGCAAACTGGTAGTCGGCCTCAAAGGCGGCAGCAACACCGGCCTGCGCGACGATGCCCAGCTGATCGGCTTCCAGGGCTCGGCAGAGGCGCCAGTCGCCGTGCTGCTCAAGCACAACGGCCTGCACTTCGAAATCCAGATCGACGCTGCCAGCCCCATCGGCCAGACCGATGCCGCCGGCGTCAAAGACGTGCTGATGGAAGCGGCCCTGACCACCATCATGGACTGCGAAGACTCCGTCGCTGCCGTCGATGCCGATGACAAGACCGTGATCTACCGCAACTGGCTCGGCCTGATGAAGGGCGACCTGGCTGAAGAAGTGGCCAAGGGTGGCACCACCTTTACCCGCACCATGAACCCGGACCGCGTCTACACCAAGACCGACGGTAGCGAGCTGACCCTGCACGGTCGCAGCCTGCTGTTCGTGCGTAACGTTGGCCACCTGATGACCAACCCGGCGATTCTCGATGCCCAAGGCAACGAAATCCCCGAGGGCATCCAGGACGCGCTGTTCACCAGCCTGATCGCGGTGCACAACCTCAAGGGCAACACCACCCGCAAGAACACCCGTACCGGCTCGGTCTATATCGTTAAACCGAAAATGCACGGTCCGGAAGAAGTCGCTTTCACCAGCGAAATCTTCAGCCGCGTCGAAGACGTGCTGGGCTTGCCGCGCAACACCCTGAAAGTCGGCATCATGGACGAAGAGCGCCGCACCACCGTCAACCTCAAGGCGTGCATCAAGGCCGCCAGCGAGCGCGTGGTGTTTATCAACACCGGCTTCCTCGACCGTACCGGTGACGAAATCCACACCTCGATGGAAGCCGGCGCCGTGGTGCGCAAGGCCGCCATGAAGTCCGAGAAGTGGATCGCTGCCTACGAGAACTGGAACGTGGATATCGGCCTGGCCACCGGCCTGCAAGGTCGCGCCCAGATCGGTAAAGGCATGTGGGCCATGCCCGACCTGATGGCCGGCATGCTCGAGCAGAAAATCGCTCACCCACTGGCTGGCGCCAACACCGCCTGGGTACCGTCGCCGACCGCCGCTGCGCTGCACGCCCTGCACTACCACAAGGTTGACGTGTTCGCCCGTCAAGCCGAACTGGCCAAGCGTGCTCGCGCTTCGATCGATGACATCCTCAGCATTCCGCTGGCGGCCAACACCAACTGGTCGGCTGACGAAATCCAGAACGAACTGGACAATAACTCCCAGGGCATTCTCGGTTACGTCGTACGCTGGATCGACCAGGGCGTGGGCTGCTCCAAGGTGCCGGATATCAATGACGTCGGCCTGATGGAAGACCGCGCTACCCTGCGTATCTCCAGCCAGCTGCTGGCCAACTGGCTGCGTCATGGCATTGCCAGCGAAGAGCAGATCGTTGCCAGCCTCAAGCGCATGGCGCCGGTGGTTGACCGTCAGAACGCCAACGACCCGCTGTACCGTCCGCTGGCTCCCGACTTCGATAACAACATCGCCTTCCAGGCTGCCCTGGAGCTGGTGATCGAAGGCGCCAAGCAGCCGAACGGCTACACCGAGCCAGTTCTGCACCGTCGTCGTCGTGAGTTCAAGGCCAAGAACGGCTTGTAATTCGCGCTCCCGCGACAGAAAAAACCGCCCTTCGGGGCGGTTTTTTTATGCTTGGCGTTAGATCGCTTGGTGCGCAGAGCACACCCTACGGGATTGGTGTTACACACGCGATATCGTAGGGTGCGCTCCGCGCACCAATCAGGCGGCGGAGTCCAGCGCCGGAGTCACCAGCTGCACCACCTTCTTGCGCGACAACCAGCCGACAAACTCGCCGTCATCGCCGGTCACTGCCAACGGCTGCGGCTCACGCAACAATTGCCCCAGCACTTCATCCAGCCCGGTGCTCGCCGGCACCGAGGCCACGTCGTCCAGGTACCCGGCAATATCCCGCGCCCCCGCTTCCAACGCGCGCAACGCCGCGCCCTGAGTCAGCACGCCGCGCAGGCTTTTGCCATCGAGCACCGGCGCATAGTCAAAGCCGCGTTCCTGCAAACGCTCCAACGCACGCCCCGGTTG
>JBCECW010000196.1:0-6978 GCA_039207785.1 Pseudomonas sp.
CCGCTGTGCGGTTTTCGCTGCACCAACCAGCTGTGGATAGACCTGCTCGACGGCCTGCAACAGATCACCCCGGTCAACCACCTCAAGCAGATCGATGCCGACCTGCCGCTGCTGGTAATTGGCGGTAGCCGTGACCCAGTGAGCGAAGGCAAGCGTCTTGAAGACCTGACCGCCGCCCTGCGCGAAGCCGGCCATAAAAACACCCTGCTGAAAATTTACCCCGATGCCCGCCACGAGTTGTTGAACGAAACCAACCGTAGCGAGGTAACCACCGACCTGCTCGGCTGGCTGGAGAACGCCTTGAGCCACAGCCGCCGTAGCCACCCCGAAAGCCAGGAGCCCGCATGAGCCAACTGTCCAACACCCCGTACGAAGCCCTCGAAGTCGGCCAGACCGCCAGCTACAGCAAGACGGTGGGAGAGCGTGATATCCAGCTGTTTGCCGAAGTGTCTGGCGACCACAACCCGGTGCACCTGGATGCCGAGTACGCCGCCGGCACCATGTTCAAAGAGCGCATTGCCCACGGCATGTTCAGTGGTGCGCTGATCAGCGCCGCTGTGGCGTGCGAGCTGCCAGGGCCAGGCACCATCTACCTGGGCCAGACCATGCGTTTTACCCTGCCGGTAAAACTGGGCGACACCCTGACCGTGCGCCTGGAAATCCTGGAAAAGCTGCCGAAATACCGCGTGCGTATTGCCACTCGCGTCTTTACCCAGCGCGAGGAGTGGGTGGTGGAGGGTGACGCAGAGATTCTGGCGCCGCGTTCGCAGCAGACGGTGCAGTTGAAGGCGTTGCCTGCGATTACTGTTGGTTAAGCGATACCTTCAAGGTTCTGGGTCCCCGCCTATGCGGGGATCCAGAATGTTGGATTTGACGCCGCATTAAGGCCCCTCCCCCTCCTCACTCACCCGCACACTCGCCGTCATCCCCGCACTCAGCTGCACATCCGCCGGCAATGGGTCGAGCTTGATCCGCACCGGTATCCGCTGTGCCAGCCGAACCCAGTTAAAGGTCGGCTCCACATTGGCCAGCAACTGGCTATCGGGAATCGCATTGCGGTCGGTAATCCCGCGGCTGACGCTTTCAATCTGCCCGCTCAAGGCCTGCCCTTCGCTCATCAGCCAGACCTTTACCGGCGCGCCCACGCGAATACGCGGCAACTTGGTTTCCTCGAAATACGCCTGCACGTAAAACGACCGCTCATCCACCAGCGCCATCACCGGCTGCCCGGCCGTCACATAGTTGCCCTGGGCCAGGCGCAGGTTGGTGATTTGCCCGGTGCGCGGGGCGCGCACTTCGCTGCGCGCCAGGTTGAGTTCGGCCAGGGCCACATCGGCCTGCGCTTCCTTGAGCGAGCCGCGGGCGATATCGGCAGTAATCTGCGCGTTTTCCTTGAGCTCGGCGCTGATCGCCTGCGGCCCCAGGCTGGCGCGCCGTTGGGCCTCGTGATCACGCAAGCGCAACTGCGCCTGGCGGGTGTTGGCCACGGCCTGGGCTTTGTCCAGGGCGGCCTGGTAGCGCTCGCGGTCGAGGCTCAGCAGCAGGTCGCCAGCTTTTACCTGCTGGTTGTCATGCACCTTGAGCTCCACCACCCAACCGGACAGGTCCGGGGCAATCACCACCACATCGGCGCGAATGCGCGCATCGCGGGTCCAGGGCGACAGCATGTAATAGCGCCACAGGTCATAGCCGGCCCAGATGGCCACCGCCACCAGGCACAAGGTGATCACCACCCGCAGGGTTGAACGCATAGGGCAAGCTCCTTACAGACGACTCATGGCAGCCACCACGGCGGCCAGTACACAGACAAACAAGGCGGTGTCGAACAGCGCCTCATGCCAGATCCAGCGACCCACGCCCGCACGCTGCAAGGCAAAGCGCAACAGCCCGGTGCAGCACAGCGCCACCAGCACATAAAGCAGAAACGGGCTAAGCAACACGCCGCCCACTGCCCATTCACGCAAGTCCATGGCCTGCCTCCTTCACCGGTTCGGCTTCCGGCCGGGTATAGGGATTGAGTTCCGACTGCTCGCACCACAGGCGCCAGCTGAACTGTAATTGCAGTAACGCGGCCTGAGCCAGGCGCTGGTCGATACTGCTGGCCGAATCGCCCAATGCCGCCAGCAGCACGGTCACCGGCGCGTCCAGCGCCGATACCGAATGCGCCTCGGGACCTTCCAGCAGAATCGGCTCCAGGGCCCGCATAAAACGCTGTTCGGCGGTGTGCAGTGCGGGCGAGTCGGAAACCTCCAGGCAACGGCGCAGATGCAGCAGTTCATCGCCCAGGTCCAGGCCGCTGATGCCATCGTCCCAGCGGCTGCGCGAATGCACCGGCAGCACCGGGTAATGCCGGGCCAGTTGTAACAGGCGATCGGCCATGCGCCCGCCAAACCAGTTCTCGGCACCGGCCAACGGCCGTTGCGGCAAGCGGCTAAGGTCCACCAGCATGGCGTGCAACAGGCGCTGGGCGTGCCAGGCCGGATTGCGCAGGTCGATCACGCGGAAAATCTGCACGGCAAAGCCGACGCCAACGACAATCGCCAAGGCTTGGTTTAGAAAGGACGAAACGTCGAAACGCATCAGGTTCTGCGGCGCGCAGAGCACGATAAATTGCAGCGCGAATGACGTAGTGGTGCCGGCAATCGCCGGCTTGGTCATGCCCAGGGCGGCGAAAAACAGCGGCACGCCCATGGCCAGGCACAACATTGGAAAACCGCTGAGCTGGGGCAGCAATAGCTGGCCGACGACAAAGGCCACTGGCAGCGAATAGATCACCCCGCGCAGAAACCCCAGGCCGATCTGCGCGGCGTTTTCACGGTTGGCGAACAGGCTGCAAAGCACGGCGGTCATGGTCAGGCCGCCGGCGGCGGAGGTCCAGCCAGTGGCCAGCCAGAACGCGGCAATCAGCAAAAACGCCAGGCCACTGCGAAAACCGTACAGCGAAGCCATCTGCAAATCGCGGTGCCAGGACATGGCGCGCGGCGCATCCTCTGGCGCCACGCCCTCTTCCACCGCACTGAGCGCCTGTTGCGCCGCCAGCACCTGGCGCACCAATAGCGCCAGGCGGCCCAGGCAATATTGCTGCACGGCGGGCAAGCCGTCGTCGAGGGCGGCGCTGCGTAAGCGCTCGCGCAGAGCCAGCAAGGTGGCAGGTTGCGGGTCGTCCAGGGCTTGCTGCACCTCGACCAGCCAGGGCTGTACCTGCTGCGCTTCGGCCGCCGACAACTGCCGCCACTGCCGTGCCACACCACGGGCAAGGCGCAGTTGAGTAAGCAGATCGCGGCTTAATACCCGCAACGCGGCAGCCCTTTGCCGGCCGCGATTGCCTTCGAACCAGGCATGTTCACGCTGTGCATCCACGGCAACGATACGGCCCAGCGCACCGAGCAACCCCTGGCGCTCCTGCCGCTCGCCACTCAAGGCCGCCTTCGAAGCCTGGATACCCGCCGCCCAGGCATCGCGCGCCTGCCGGGCCAACAGTTGCTCCACACGCTGCGGCCAGAGCAAGGCGCTGACCACCGTGGCACAGGTAATGCCCAGGGAGATTTCCGTGCAGCGCGACACGGCCTGGTCAAACACATTCAAGGGATTGCCGATCGAGGGCAGCGCAATGATCACCACCG
The DNA here is from genome assembly GCA_039207785.1 of Pseudomonas sp. Classification (GTDB taxonomy): domain Bacteria; phylum Pseudomonadota; class Gammaproteobacteria; order Pseudomonadales; family Pseudomonadaceae; genus Aquipseudomonas. The sequence goes on from JBCECW010000196.1 coordinate 3,624, forward strand.
TATAACCGGCCAGGACAAAGGCATAAGACCAGGCACTGCGCAGCAAGGTCGACGCTGCGGTGCATAAGCCCAGCCAGCTCGCCAGCACCAGCAGAAACAGCCAGGGCGTCTGCGCAAAGAACGCCATCACCAGCACCGACATCACCGTACCCACGGCGGTGCCACACAGCCGCGCCAGGCCCTTTTGCACCACCATGCCCGACAGCGGCTGGGCGACGATCACCGCCGTCATCAATGCCCACTGCGGCTGCTCCAGACCGAAACGCATGGCGCACCACAACGCCAGGCCAGCGCCGATCAGGGTTTTGATCGCGAATTTAACGGCGGCAAGATCAGGCGCAATAAACGCCTGCAAGGGAGTGCGCACGGCAGAAACCTGTCAGGGAACACCCATGCAAGATAGCTGGACTGGAACTGAATTGGGATTAAACGCGAGGTTTGGGGGCTAAGGCCAGGCAAGGCGGAGGCAGGAGGAAAAAGCGGAGCGTACTGCAGTACGTGAGCATTTTTCGGAGTGCCACCAACGCCGCATGGCCGACGACCCCGAAGCGAGCAAAAAAAAGGGCAACCTAAGTTGCCCTAAAGCCTTGCGTGCTCGTGAAGTAGTGACTGTTTACTGCGCCTTGTGCTTACGGATGTCACTACGGATAAACCAACCAATACCTGCGAAGAAAGCGAACATCAGGCCCACTGTTGCCAGACCTGCGAATACTGCAACGTCGAAGAACATAGGAACCTCCCGATGTGTCCCTGAAAACAATGGGCACAGGATAGGCACCGGGCTTGGCGGCGAACTTGATCTGGATCAAGGGCAACTGAGGTGAGGGGCAACGCGGAGAAAAATATGTGGGTTGCCGCCGGACAGCGGCAACGCGCGGGGTGAAATCAGGGCTTTTTCGGTTTGTTCTTGGGCTTTTTCTTTTTTGCTTTGCCCATCGGCATTGCTTGCTCGAAGGCGTCACGCACCTCTTTCAAGCGCTTTTCCTTGAGGTCGTGAATACGCTTGTCACGCTCGGCGGCGAAGTCGATCAGCTTGCTGTCGTTGCTCATGGCTGGAACCGGATAAGACGAAAAGTAAGGTTAAGCCGTGGCGCGCAGGGCGTGCGCGTCTTGGCCACCTGATGCTGCCAATAATGCTGCGTCTGCCCGGCCATGACCAGTAGCGAGCCATGTTCCAGCTGTAACGAATGCTCAATCCGCGTACTGCCCACCCGGCGCAGATCAAAGCGCCGCGTACCGCCCAGGTTTAGCGAAACCACCGTGGGGTTGGGCCCCAATACTGCTTCTGCATCGCTGTGCCAACCCATGGAGTCCTGGCCATCGCGGTAATGGTTAAGTAGCAGGCCGTTAAAGCGCTCGCCCACATGCCGTTCCACCTGGGCACGAATCTCGGCCAGCAGCGGTGTCCAGGGCAACGGTTGGTGGGTCATGCCGGAATAGCGGTAGCTGGCGCCGACATCGCCATACCAGGCTAATAGACGCGGCACCGGAAAGTGCCGGCCATGGATAAAGACGTGCGGTTGTTCCCAGGGCGTTTGGCTCAGCAGTTCGGCGAGCCAACGGTCGGCCGTGGCGGTGTCGACCCATTGCGGGGTGTAGCGCAGGTCGGCATCAGGCAGGGCAATGGGGGCGGTGGCAAAAAGATCCAAACAACACGCTCTACACTTCGACGTCGACCCACAGACCCTGGCGCGGCAGTTGCTCGATCACGGCCTGGTCTTCTTCGGCCACTTCACCTTCGGCCAGTTCTGCGGCGGTATAGCCACGGCGCTGCCGGCGGCGGCGCTGTTCTTCCCAGAGCAACTCTTCGGCTTCCTGCTCATTGCGCTTGTCGAACGAAACGTCGTTTTCCTGCGGGGTACTTTCCACAGGCGCGACCACCGGCAGCGCAGGCACTGGCTTGATCAGGTCTTGCTGAGTGGGCACGGTCACTACGTGCGGCGCAATGGGCGGTAGCATCTGCAGCTATCCTTCAAGACGGCAGGTAAACGTCGGTAAAAAATCCTACCCTTGTTCAGGCTTTCGGCTGACAAATCGACGACTTTAACCGGGCGTCGCTACACTTTTAGCATAGGACTTATGCCATTTGCCCTTTTTTGACGCGGCCAATGGCAAACAGGGCAAAAGGCCAGTAAGCAATTGATGTTGATCGCCTTTGGCCAGGGCCGCCGGGTTCCGTTACCATAGCCGGCTTTTTTAACGCGGGAGACAGGCATGGCGCAGCAGTATGAACCGGGGCAACGCTGGATTAGTGACAGCGAAGCGGAGTTGGGCTTGGGCACGGTCCTGGTACAGGACGGCCGCATGCTCACCATGCTCTACCCGGCCACTGGTGAAACCCGCCAATACGCCACCCGCAATGCGCCGCTGACCCGCGTGCGTTTTTCCCCGGGCGACGAAATCACCCACTTCGAAGGCTGGAAACTGACCGTCCAGGAAGTCGACGATATCGACGGCCTTGAACTCGGGATCGTACTCCCAGGCGTAGGACCGGAGCGCCGAGACGGACCGCAGGATGGAGCCCCATTGGTAATTGTCGAGCGAGGAGCCGACATAGGAGTGCTGGGGCAGGAGTACCCAATACTTGACGTCGAGGATGCGCGCGGTGTTGTCCGCGCGTTCCAGGAAAGTGCCGATGTTGCAGAAGTCGAAGATCTCGTTGCGCAGCATGGTGCCGTAGAACGAGCCGCGGATGAGCGCGCAACGCTGCTTGATCAGTTCCAGCAGCGCCGGAAGGTCCGTTATCGGGCGGGAAAGCCTGTCGCGCAGGAGCATCCAGCTTTCGTTGAGCGCTTCCCAGGTTTCGCGGGTCAGGGCGGTGCGCACCATGCGGCCGTTGGTGCGGGCCACCGCCAGCGAATTGAGGATGCTGGACGGGTTCGCCGGATCGCGCAGCATGAACTCGGCGATGAGGTCAGGGTCCAGCGTGTCGTGCCGCGCCTGGTAGGCGTCCAGCACGCCGGCCGTGACCAGCACGGAGGTCCACTCGTCGGCATCGGCCGACAGGTTGGTGAGCGACAGCCTGAGGCCGGCGTCGACAAGGCGGGCCGTATTCTCCGCGCGCTCGATATAGCGCTGCATCCAGAAAAGGCCGTTCGCGGTGCGTCCCAATAGCGGCATCGGATCAGTCCTCCAGCACCCAGGTATCCTTGGTGCCGCCGCCCTGGCTGGAATTCACCACGAGAGAACCTTCCTTCAATGCGACGCGCGTGAGCCCGCCGGGTATGATCTTGACCGTGTCGCTGACCAGCACGAAGGGCCGCAGGTCCACGTGGCGCGGCGCGAGGCCGGCTTCCGTCAGGATGGGCACGGTCGACAGCGCCAGCGTCGGCTGCGCGATGTAGTTGTTGGGCCT
>JBCECW010000197.1:0-1182 GCA_039207785.1 Pseudomonas sp.
CGGTAAAGGCTGCCGCGTCAATGATCTTCCCCACCGGCAAGTACGATAAGGACGATGTCGCCAGCCCCGGCCACAACCTGTATTTCTTCCTGCCCAACGTGGCGCTCACCTACCTGTTCGGACCGAACCCGCTGGGCGAGGGCCTCGAGCTGTCCTCGACCTTCTGGTACGAAATCACCCCGCGCAACGACGACACCGATATCAAGTCGGGTGACGTCTACAACATCGACTGGGCCGTTACCCAGCGCACTGGCCTGTGGCAATACGGCGTCGCCGGCAACTATGCCAAGCAACTGGAAGACGATGACTACAAAGGCGACTCGGTAGCACCTAACGGCAACCGCCTGCTGATTTCCGGGGTAGGGCCGGTGGTCAGTCGCACGTTTCCGGAGCTGGGCCTGCAGGTAAAAGCCAAGGCCAGTATCTCGGTGGATAACGAGAACGCCCTGAAGATGAACGCGCTGGTGTTCTCCTTTATCAAGCAGCTGTAAGGACACAGCCACCCGCTGTTGCCGACTTACCGCAAGCACTGCCATCACGTTGCCGGGCCTGGTTTTCAGGCCCGGCAACTGGCCTTTCTGCAGGCTCAGCTGGGCTGATCGAGCGCCACTGATTCCAGCAGTGGTAGTGGCCCCCAGTCCTCGGCCATTACGCTGCGGATCACTTCCAGCTTCTTTTTGCCAAACTTCTGTTCCAGCTCTTTTTCCAGCTGGAACAGAATCGAGATGGTCGCCAACTGCGTGGGCAAATGCTGCGCGGTAAATACCACCAACTGCGCACGGGCATCGTCCGGATCGGGTACGGTTTCCAGCACGCCTTGCTCGATCAATTCACTCAGCATCTTGCTGATCGCCTGACGGCTGATACCCAAGGTGCGTGCCAGGCGCGCGGCACGGTGTTCACCATTGCCGATATTGGCCAGCAAGAATGCCTGGGCCCGGGTAACCGTGGGAATGCCATGGGCTTCCTGGTTTTTGCGCAAGGCATCTTCAAACCAGTAACAGGCCTTCAACAGATCGGCCACCATGGGGAGATGGGGGAGGGCGTGCTGCATATCCGGGCTCTGCCTTCGGGGTTATTTGCGGTGGCCCGTATTCTATTTGCCCTGCATGGTTTGTCCACTGAGTTGACAATAGTCAGGGCAGATGTACTCGCCAAAGGTGCTTTTGCCTGGAGCACCTG
>JBCECW010000197.1:1192-1541 GCA_039207785.1 Pseudomonas sp.
GTTCTTGGGGGCGCAGTGCAAGTGATCAGGGATGAGCTTGATACCAGTTTCGTCAGGCTGCGGGGCGGGTTACGCCGGCGTAGCGTCGTCATCTGTGCCGAGCTGAAACAGGTGCGCAAAGCCCTGCAACGTGCTGTCGACAAAGCGCGCATCGGTGGTGGAGCTGGGCAGTTGCAGCACGCCGTGGATCACCAGCGACGCCAGGCCATGGGTGTAGGACCAGCCGGCCAATGCAGCGCGGCGTACTTCGGAGCTGTCTTCGGCCTGGCCGAGGATCTCGGCGATGATGCGCTTGAGTTCACCAAAGGCATCGTCGCGCGCCACGCGATAGTCGTAGGGCATCTCGGCG
>JBCECW010000197.1:1551-6974 GCA_039207785.1 Pseudomonas sp.
ATTGGTACAGCGCCGGGTTGGCGCGGGCGAAGCTGAAATAGGCCAGGCTGGCGTCGCGCAGTTTGTCCAGGCCGCTGTTGTCGGTATCGGTTGCGCGCAAGGCGATACCCAATTCACGAAAGCCCTGGGCGGCCAATTGGCCGATCAGCTCGGCGCGGTTGGCGTAGTGGTGGTAAGCGGCGGTGGAGCTGACACCCACCCGTTCCGACACCGCGCGTAGCGACAGCTTGGTGGGCCCCACTTCTTCGAGCATTTCCCGGGCAGCGTCCAGTAGCTGCGGAGCAAGGTTGCCGACGTGGTAGCTGTCGCGGGCGCGCTGCGGGGTCTTGCTCATAGGGTTAAGGCCTTGCTGTAGGGGGTGGCGGGGCGCTGCGATCTTAACATTCGAAAATATCTTGACGCTGCTAAGATCGAATCTTAGCATCGCAAACATTCAACCCCTGAGGTGCGCCCCATGGCTTCAACCTACGAGTGTTTTGCGCTTAGCGTCGACAACGGCATTGCCCATTTGCAGCTTAATCGTCCCGACAAGGCCAACAGCCTGACGCGGGCATTCTGGAGTGAATTGCCGGCAGCGGTGGAGCAGTTGAGCCGTTCCGGCCAGGTGCGCGCCATGGTGATTTCGGCGCAAGGCAAGGTGTTTTGCGGCGGCCTGGATATGCAGATGTTTTCCAGTGCCAAGGAATTCCACGCCAGCAACCCGCAAGAGCGTGAAGTCTTGCAGGTCAACCTGGAACGTATGCAAGGCGCGCTAAATGCCTTGGAGCGCGCACGCTTCCCGGTGATTGCGGCGGTGCAGGGCGCTTGCATCGGCGGTGGTTTCGACCTGATCGCGGCCTGCGACCTGTGCTTTGCCACGCAAGCGGCCAAGTTCCGTATCGAGGAAACCAACGTCGGCATGATGGCCGACCTCGGCGTATTGCAGCGTTTGCCGCGGCTGATTCCGGCTGGTGTGGCGCGTTACCTGGCCCTGACCGGCGACACCCTGGACGCCGCCGAAGCCTATCGCCTGGGTCTGTTGGCCAAGGTATTCGCCAGCCCCGAAGAGCTGCTGGAAGGCGCCTTTGCCGCCGCGCGCAAGATTGCCGAGCGCCCACCGATCGCCATCAACGGCATCAAGCGCGCCATGCTCTATAGCCGTGACCACGGCGTCTACGAATCCCTGCAACACACCGTGCTGCTGCAAAGCGCCATTCTCAGCGGCCAGGACATCCTGCGCGCCGTCGGTGCTCGCGCCACCGGTACGCCTGCGCAATTTGCCGATCTGCATGAACTGCAAGACACCTTCTAAGCCCTTTTTTAACCAGATCTTATCGTTGATAAGTTTGAGGTGAGTGATGACCCATTACGACGCCGTGGTAATCGGTGCCGGTAACGCCGGGCTGACCGCGGCCACTGCCTTGCAGCGTGGCGGCAGCCGCACCCTGTTGGTGGAGCGACACAATATTCCGGGCGGCTGCGCCACCTCCTTTGTGCGCGGCAATTTCGAATTCGAAGTGGCGCTGCATCAGCTCAGCGGCCTGGGCACCGAAGACAAGCCGTTTGTGATGCGCAAGTTTTTCGACAAGCTCGGGGTAATGGACAAGGTCGAGTTTATTCAGGAACACGCCCTGTATCGCCTGGTGGTGCCGGGCGAGCTGGACGTGACCCTGCCGGCCAGTTGGTCGGGCATCCGTCGCTTGCTGCAGGATATGTATCCGGCCGAAAGCGAGGCCATCGAGCGTTTTATGCTGGTGTGCGAAAAGGTCACCCTGGAAAGCTTTATGACCTTGCCGCAAGCCAGCCGCGCCAACAGCGAAGCCATGCTCAAGAGCATGTGCCCGTACTACGTGCAGTACGGCTTTCGCTCGGCGCGCGAGGTGCTGGATGAGTTCTTCAGCGACGCCAAGCTGAAGAACATCCTGGCCACCTACTGGCTGTACCTGGGTGTCTCGCCGAGCATGCTGCCATTCGCCGATTTGGCGACCATGCTCTACGCCTACGCGGTGTTCAAACCGTGGCATATCAAGGGCGGCTCGCAGGCCATGTCCAGCGCGCTGGTGGAGTCGTTTCTCGAGGCCGGTGGCGAGGTGCGTTTTAACTGCGGCGTGGAAAAAATCCACACCGAAGACGGGCGCATCTGCGGCGTCAGCCTGGAAGGCGGCGAGCGGGTCAGCTGTGCGGCGGTGGTGTCCAACGCCAGCCCCTTGATCACCTTTAACGAACTGCTCGACCTCGAACGCCCGCCGCTGAAAATCCAGCAAGACTTCAAGTCGCGGCGCATGGGGACTTCGGCCTTTGTCATCTACCTGGGCCTGGACTGCACGCCCCAGGAGCTGGGGGTTACCACCGCATCGAGCTTTATCTACGAAACCCTCGACGAAGAGCAGATCCATGCGCGCATGGGCAGCTTCGAGGCGCCGCTGGGCGGCATGCTTACCTGCTACAACCTGGAAGACCCGAGCGCCGCGCCGCCGGGTAAAAGCCAGGTGGTGCTGGTCTGCCTGCAGTACGGCGATGTGTGGAAATCGGTAAAACCCGAGGACTACGCGCAGACCAAATACGCCTTTGCCGAAAAGCTTATCCAGGTGATCGAGAAGGTCTACCCCAAGGTGCGCGAGCATATCGAAGAGGTTGAAGTGGCCACGCCGCTGACCATGATGCGCTATCTCAATACCCCTGGCGGCGCGATCTACGGCTTCCAGCAAAGCACCCAGGATTCGGCGCTGCTGCGCGAACGCCTGGACGCTGTGCCTGGCCTGTATATGGCCGGCTCCTGGACGTCCATGGGCGGCTTCCAGCCCACCTATATGGCCGGCGAATCCACCGCCCGTGCCGTGCTCAAGCAACTCAAGACCCAAGAGGTGGCGCATGTCTGAACACAATGCCATGAACCTGATCGCCGGCTTTGCCGCCGCAGCCGCCGCCAAGCAGGCGCTGGAAGAGGGCGGCAGCGACTTCTATGAAGTGCGTGGCGAAGTGGGCAGCACCGTGGTGCAACTGCACCCCAAGCGCTTGGCGCTGCAAGTGGCCGAGATCATCGACGACACGCCCAGCACCAAGACCCTGCGCCTGGTCGCGGTAGACGGCCAGCCGCTGCCACCGTTCCAGGCCGGGCAATATATCAACCTGTTTGTCGAGATCGACGGCGTGCATACGGCGCGGCCTTACGCCATGTCGTCGTCGCCATTGCAGCGTGGTTACTACGACCTGACGGTAAAGCGCGCCCAGGGCGGTTTTGTCTCCAGCTACCTGCTCGACCGCGTAGGCGTTGGCCAGTACCTGACCAGCTCGGGGCCGATGGGTACCTTTCACCATAACCCGCTGTTCCACGGTGACGACCTGGTGTTTCTCGCCGGTGGCTCGGGCTCAGCGCCGGCGCGCAGCATGCTGCTGAATATCCTCGAACGTCAGCTGCCGCAGCGTTTGCATATGGTCTATGTCAACAGCCATGTCGACGATGTGATCTACGCCGAGCAACTGCGTGAGCTGGCCGCGCAACACGCCAATTTCACCCTCAGTGAAGTGATCTCGCGGCCGCCGGCGGGCTATAGCGGCCGCAGCGGGCGCCTGACCCGCGCCATGCTGCACGAGCTGCTGGGCGAGCTGGGCAACCCGATGTTCTATATCTGCGGCCCAACGCCGTTCAACGACAGCTGCGTGGCCCTGCTCGGCGAGCTGGGTGTGGCTCGCCGGCGTATTCGCGTGGAAGCCAATGGCGCACCGAAAACGCCCCATCAGCAGGCGGGCTGGCCGGCCGGCGTAGCCATGGACGACGAGGTGCAAATCACCGTGCAAGGCCGTGGCAGCTTCCGCAGCACGGTTGGCGAGCCGCTGCTCAATGCCCTGGAGCGCAACGGTTATTTTGTCGAAAACGCCTGCCGTTCAGGGGAGTGCAGTTTGTGCCGGGTCAAGCTGGTGTCCGGTTCGGTGTTCAATCCGCAGGAAGCGCACCTGCGCCAATCCGACCGTGATTTCGGCTGGATCTATTCCTGCGTGGCATTCCCCACGGGGGATATCGAAGTGCTGCTGTAAATCGCGTGGTGCGCGCAGCGCACCCTACGGCAACGCGCCGACCCCCATCGTCGCGTTTATACCGACCCCGTAGGGTGTGCTTCGCGCACCAGTTCTTGGCCAAAATCCATCGCCGGTTTGCCAAAAAAACAACAAAAAAGGAATACGCAATGACCACCCGCCGTTGGCAACAGCACTACCCAGAACACCTGCGCGGCTACCACCTCGATGCCGCTGCGTTGGCCGGCAACCTCGCCGACTGCGCCGGTGAAACCGCGCAACGCTTTACCACCGCGCCGGCCTTTACCCAGGTGCTGCCCAATGGGCTGAGCACTGATTTGTCGTTTGCCGAAATCGACCAACTCTCCAGTGCTTTCGCCGCTTACCTGCTGCACGAACAGGGCCTTCAAGCGGGCGACGTGGTGGCGCTGCAATTGCCCAATAGCCTGCACTATCCGATTGCCGTGCTGGGCGCCTGGAAGGCCGGGCTGATCGTCACCAACGTCAACCCGCTGTACACCGCTCGCGAGCTGGAAACGCAATTGGCCGACAGTGAGGCCAAGCTGCTGGTGGCCTGCGACCTGTTTGCCAAACGCGCCCAGGAGGTGGTGGCGCAGCGTGGTGTGGCCCTTGTGCTGACCAGCCTGGGCGACTTTTTTCCTGCTCCTGTCGGCCAGGCCATTCAACAGCAACTCGCCGCCCAGGCCGGCGATGACCTGATTCCGCAGGTGGCGTTCGAGCGCTTTAGCCAGGCGCTGGAGCAGGGCGCACAGTTGCCGTTTGCACCGCGCCAGCATCCTGTGGCCCTTTACCAATACACCGGTGGCACCACCGGCAAAAGCAAGGGCGCGGTGCTTACCCACGCCAACCTGCAAGCCGTGCTGGCGATGGCCGAAGACTACCTGGCCGGCTTTGGCGCAACGGTCGAGGCCGGCGATGTCATCGTCACCATCCCGCCGCTGTACCACATCTTTGCCTTTACCTTTAACTTCCTGCTGTTTATGCGCCGTGGCGCGCGCAACCTGCTGGTGGCCAGCCCACGGCCGCTAAGCAATGCACAGCCGGCCTTCGATAATTTTCCAGTGCGCTGGATGACGGGTGTGGACACCCTCTACGCCGGCCTGCTGGCCGAGCCCTGGTTCCAGGCCAATCCGCCGAAGCTCAAGCTCGCTGTCTCGGGCGGCACCTCGCTGCGCCCGGTCACCGGCGAGCGCTGGCGGGCGCTGGTGGGGCAGATTCTCGAAGGTTATGGCCTGACCGAAAGCTGCTGCTTTGTGGCCTTTAATCCGCCTGGGCCGAAGGAACGCCCCGGCACGGTCGGCCTGCCATTGCCCGGCTGCGATGTACGGATTGCCGATGAGGCGGGGGTTGAACTGGCCGCCGGCACTCCGGGCGAGTTGCTGGTGCGCGGCGCGCATATTATCGAGCGC
>JBCECW010000198.1:0-6971 GCA_039207785.1 Pseudomonas sp.
CACCAGTAGCACGGGCAATATCTTTGGCGGGCAGGACACCAAGTACAGCGATGGCCGCACGTCCTCCAGCGAAGCCAATATCAATGGCGGGTTTGATACCAAATACAGCGACGGCAGCCGCTCCAGCAGCTCGGCGAATATATTCGGTGGTGAAGACACCAAACACAGCAAATAACGGCTAAACCAAACCTACCTTTAATACGTGGCCGCTCTGCAAACAGAGCGGCTTTTTTATGCCGGCGTGCGCGGTTGGCTCTTCGCCTCGGCCACCGCTGCGCGCAATGCCAGCAATGTCACCTTGCCCGCTGGAAACTCGAACACACCACTTTCGGCCAACGCATAAATACGCTCGCCGTTGTTCAAGGTCACCTGCATAAACGCCAAGTGTTCCGACCAGGAGCGATAGCGCCGGGTCATAAAAATCGCATGGCGGGACTGCACCTCGCGCACCTGCGTCAGAACAATACGGCGCGTGCCGGCCATGCCGCCCACCACTAATTCGGTGCCATGCACAAACACCGGCGTACAGCGCGACACCAGCAACCACTCCCAGCCAAAGCGCCACAGCATCGCCGCCACCAACAGTGAAAACACCAGGGTCTCGGTGGTGGGTTGGGTGACCAGTGCGCACACCATCATCACGCCGACTACCGCCAGGCACAGCAGCGTAATGGCGCGATAGAAATGCACTTTGTGGATTTCGGAGAGGGTAAGCAGGCGTAGGTCCAGATCCATGGGCAAGTTCCTGAAAGCGTGTTGAGCCAATGGCGGTATTCAAACAGATACCGCCACGGCTAAACGGACCTGGCTAATAGTCTTGGCAAAAAACGGCCCAACAGCGTGCCGCGGCGCTTTGTGAAAAAAGCCCGCGGCAGGGACGCGCTCTTAGTTCTCGCAACCCCAGGTGCGCACGGTGCAACTATTGCCGCCGCGAGCTGCACATTGCGCGATAGCGCCGCTTTGCGCGCTGCCCGAACTGGCGGCAGTCGCCCAGCCGTATACGCTGGAACCGCTGCTCTGGTCGGCCGCATAGGCCGCGCATTCGTCCGCGAACTGCAGCACCACCTCGCAGCCGGCACCGCACTCGCTCAAGGCGCGGTCCTGGGCTTCGCCGGAACTGGCGTAGCTATAGGCAAAGCCATATTGGTCGCCCTGGTTGCTGTCGATTGCCAAGGCGCCGGCAGCAAAGCTCTGGCCGCTGACCAGGGCCAAGGCGGCAGTAAGGGATAGGGTTTTAAACACAGCCATAGCACGTTGCATCACAAACTCCTTTGGTTGGCAGATAGCGCCCACTCTGACTGGCGGGCTGCGGGCCACTCTAAACGCAGGAGGGGCACGGTGATAGTGCTTTGCCAGTACGGATTCTTGAGGCACGCACTATCTTTCTCCCCTCTCCCGCCTGCGGGAGAGGGGCCGGGGGAGAGGGCAGGGCCACACGCATAATTTTGAACGTAGGAGCTAGGTTGCTAGCGAACCGGGCGAAGCCCGGCCAGCCATGTCCATTTCCAGGGTTCGCGAGCAATCGGATGGCCGCCCCCTCGCTCCTACGGGAGGGGCGCGTGTTCAGGCAGCAATGTCATCAAAAAACGCCGTGCGGCCTCGGCCTTTTCTCTATGCCGGCTGCTGGGGTGATGGATGCGGTAACACTGCATGCCGTCCATTTCAAAAGCCCACAGATGGTTTTTGTCGATGCCGTCCTGCAAAAAATGGCGGCCGTTAAAACAGACCTGGTTCTGGCCGTCGATAGGAAAAAACGCGCGCCGCTGTTTCACCGAACTGGTTCCGTTGGCGAATATCACGATATGCGGGCGAAATGCCTTGAGCTGAAGTTTCAGCAGGGCTTCCGAATACTGCAGGATGTGCGCGTAGTCCTTCGAACCCGTGGGAATGGTTTTCTTATGGGCGATACAAAACAGGTTGCCGATGGCTACGGCATTTGTGCCGCATCGCTTGGCCACCATGCGCGGCAGGTTATAGAAGGTGGCTTTGGCGTCGGCGGATTTGCCGATGTACTCGGCCTGAAATTTTTTCTGCGTCGCCATGCAGCAAGCGATATAGGTCGCCAGGTCGGTGCACACCTGATCTTGCTTCACCACATTCCAGCCACGCGTCTCGCGCCCAATCACCATCACACGCGTTTTTGCCTGCCAGTAGCCGTCCGGAATCGCCGGTAAATACAGCCCGGAATAACCGTGTTTATTCGGCACGGTGTGCCCACCCAGCAAGCCCGGGTCTATATCGTTTAAAGCCTCTAGATAGAGGCCGGCCAGTTGCTGATTGGTTAGCTCAACTTGCGGTGGTAGAGAGGGCGGCACCTGAGAGTCCTTGTGCGTTTAACGTCCGGTTGTACGTAGGTTGCCCAGCCAACGAGCGTTGGCTGGGCGGGTAGGGCGGAGGCTTAGAAGTGGTACGCCAGGCCCAGGCTCAGGCTTTGCGTGGTCAGATCGACCTTGTTATGCACGCCGTACGCTTGGTTTTTTTTCCACTCCGGCGCCCAGAACGACTCGCTGCCGTAGTCGCTGTACTGGTACTCGGCACGGGCCAGCAGGTTGCCGGTGATTTGGGTTTCGGCGCCAAATCCGGCGGTCCAGCCCACCAGGGTTTTGCTGTCGTCAGTTTTGGTTGGGGCGCCGCAGAGAATGGGGAAGTCGTTACTGCAGTAGCCCGTGGTGTTCATACGGGTGATGGCGACACCGCCGGTGCCATAGAGCAACACCGAAGGGGTGAGCAGAAAGCCCAGGCGGCCACGCAACGAAGCATCCCAGTCGGTTTTTACCGTGGCGTATACGCCGAGGTCGAAGGGGATCGGGATGTCGATGCGGTTTTTCTCCGACTTGTTATTGGCATAACCACCCGCCAGCTCCACACCGGCCAGCACACGCTCGGCCACAGCCCAGTTGTAACCACCATACAGGGCGATATAGGTAGCGCTGTCTTTCGAGTTGTTTTTGCTCACCACGCCAATGTCGAAGGTTTCGCCATCGGGGTAGGCGAACTTGCCATCCTGCTGCCACTGGGCCTCCTGCTCACGGCCACCGAGCGCGGCGCCGGCATAGAAACCCTGCCAGGCATCGGCCGCAGCAAAGGCATTGGAGGTCATCAACAAAGCGCTGGCCAGCGAACCGGCGACCCACAGGGATTTGAACTGCATACGCATCCTTTCTGCACGCAATAGAGGGAATGGCTGCGCACAGCGGGCGTGCTGCCCTGTGCGTAGGCGCCCCGCTAGCAGCAAGGGGCGGCGAATTGTAGGGAACGGCAATACGCCACTCAATGGCCAGTACGGAAAAACCTGCACGCCCGTACCGCCAACCCAGGCCTAGCCCTAACTCCCAGCCACCCCGGCCTGGGCTAAACTGCGCGCCCACTTTCTGCCAGACAGCGCCCACCCTTATGCCCGGCAACGCCCTCTACACCGACCTGTCCGGCTACTACGACCTGCTGTGCGCCGATATCGACTACCGCGCGCAAAGCCATTGCTTCCAACGCCTGCACCGGCTGTTCGGCAATGGCGGCACTCGCCATCTGGACCTCGCCTGCGGCACCGGCCTGCATGTGCGGCACTTTATCGACGCGGGCTACCAAAGCGCCGGCCTCGACCTCAACCCGCCCATGCTCGACAAAGCCCGGCAACGCTGCCCCGAAGCGCATTTCAGCGCGCAGGATATGTGCAGTTTTACCCTGGGCGAGCCGGTGGATTTGCTTACCTGCTTTCTCTACTCCATCCACTACAGCGGCAGCCGCGAACGGCTACAGGCCTGTATCGAAAGCGCCTACAACGCCTTGGCGCAGGGCGGAGTGTTTTGCTTTAACGCGGTGGATAAATGCAGCATCGACAACTCCCTGTTTACCGCCCATACCACCACCCACGCCAACGCCCACTTCAGCTTTCGTTCGGCCTGGCATTACCCCGGCAGCGGCGACCGGCAAGCGCTCAGGGTGTGGATCGAGCGCAGCACGGCAGCGGGGACGGAGGTGTGGCATGACGAGCATCCGATGGTGGCAGTGAGTTATGCCGAGTTACTGGCGATGTTGCAGCCGTACTTTGAGGTGCAGGTGTTTGAGCACGATTACCAGAAGTTGGTGGAGTGGGGCGGCACGGTCGGCAATGCGCTGTTTGTCTGTGTAAAGCGCTGACTCGCACCATTTGTCTCCCCTCTACCGCCTGCGGGAGAGGGGCCGGGGGAGAGGGCCGCTTTTGATCGTAGGAGCCGGGGGGCGGCCTTCCGATTGCTGGCGAACCGGGCACAGCCCGGCCATCAATCCCCATTTCCAGGATTCGCTAGCAATCGGAAGGCCGCCCCCTTCGCTCCTACGGGCAACTCGCCAACGCATTCTGTGAAGTTCGCTGCCTGAACCCTGGCCAACTTCCGTATCATCCCGCCCTTTATTTCTTGCGCAGCACGCGCAATTACCAAGGAGCGGTAAATGGCCGGTCGTTTTATGTTTCGCGTGGGCAGCATGGCGTTGGTCGTAGGGCTGCTAAGCGGCTGTCAGTCGTTGATGTACGGCACCCAATACGAATTCCCCAAAGCGGACGAACCCTCCGCCCGCCTGCTGATGGAGCACCCGCTCTACACCAGCGTGAGCATCCTCAATCGCAATGAAGAAGGCTGCTACGCCGGCATCACCGGCGTGCCCTACAAAGACCGCGATATCGACGCGCCGCTGGTGCCCGGCAAGGAAACCATCTTTCTCTACCGCCAGGAGGTGGGCGGCAAAGTCTGCCAGCTCCACTTCGCCCTGACCCCTGAAGCCAACGCCACCTACCTGCTGAAATCCGGCGACTGGAGCAAAACCGAAAAAGGCCTGTTCGGTTATACCCACGAGCAAGGCTATTGCGGGGTAGCGGTGCTTAAAAAGCTGGGCGAGAAGGTGAGCGTGGAGCCGGCCCCGCAGATGGTGATTGACCGGGGGATTACCTGCCATAAGTTTGTGAAGCGAAAGCGCTAGCAAGTGCTGAAAGCTGGGGAGAGTGCGGATTTCTAGCGTCGCAAAAAGCCTTTCCCCCGCTCAGGCGATGTTCTTCCTGATGCCTCGTGTAATCAGTTCAGCGATGCACGCTACCGCTAGCAGCAGCGTGATGGACTGAACCTGCGGATACAGCATGACCAGGAAACTATCCACGCTCGAGAACATGCCGGGGTTGATAGTGTCCTCCAGGGTTCGCGGCGCCGTGTCGAGGTATAGCGCGACGGTATGCACCAGCAGGTAAATGGCCGACAGCACATTGGCCACCATCAGCGGCACACCGATAAACAAGGACGGGCCTTTGCGCTTCCACGCGCCGAGCAGCGTAAAAAGTGCTGCGCACAACACGCATAGACAGACCAACAGCAGCGGCTGCGCGAGGCGTAGGGGAATGTAGGCGAACAGACCCTGCTGAGCCAGCACATGCAAGCCGACATAGGCCGCGAGTGAGGCAATGGCAACGCAAAAGTTGAGCTGCGACCAAGGCATTGTTTATTTATCCAGAAGCTAGAGTTTGGCCTTAAGGCGGGGTGCCGAGCCTCGGCTTACTGAGCGGCTTGTGGGGCGATCATTTTCAGCAATTGGGCATAAGCCTTGGCAGAGCACCCCGTGCTGAAAGCGGTTTCACCTAGCTGCTTGGCCACCGCCGGGGCGCGCTTGGCCTCACGCATGGCAAAGGTATACAGGGCTTCTGCGCGCGCTTGCGCCAGTGTCAGCATTGGCGGCTGCACCGCGCCGTCTTCAGTGCTTGGTGATTCGACGCAGTTCACCGGCTCCAAGGCTTTTATCGGGTAGAAGGCGCCGTAGGGATCCTGGCGGGCGGCGACCTTCGTCAATACGGCATAGCCATCGTCCGCCGCCTTGAGCATTTCCTCCAGACTCCCGGTCAGGCTCGCGTCTGCGCATTGTGTGCGCACGCTTAATGCCGCAATCAGCAGATCGCTGGCGGCGGCGCGCTTGAGCAAATCGCAGGACTTGGCATTCAGGCTCGCCCGGTTGCTAGCGTCTTGAAGTGCCGCGCTGCGCAACTGTTTTGCTAACTCAAACTGCGCGGGTGCGAAGCCTTGATCGGCAGACGTTTGTAATAGCTCGGAGGGCTTGGACTGGATAACAACGACAGAGTCAGCCTTGGCTTGAGCGGCCATATAGTCGAGGTATTCATTAGCACCCGGCTTCGGGTAGCGGTGCGCACAACCGGCAAGAAGCGCAAGGCAGAGGCAAAGGGAAACGGCTAGAACGCGATCCATCACAGTAAAGCTCCAGGGTAGAACGATGTATGCCGAGGCAAAGCACCTATGACGCGGGGCTTAGCACCTGCCCGCTTGAGGGGCGCTATGTTCAGGTTTGCGCTGGGGGAAGGCAACTGCTCGCAGCGCGCTATGCGTGATTGTTGGCAGCCCGGCTCTGCGAACACACAAAACCCCGCCAAAGCGGGGTTTTGTACGGGCGGGTTAGAGGCAGGCCACTGCAAGCCAGCCGCCTAACAACCGCCTACTTCAAGCAGCGGCCTGCCCCTGGGTTTTAGGAGCCTGAGCCGCCTTAACTCGCGCCTGCGCCTGAGCGAAAAACTCAGGGTCTTGCACCTGGCACGCGTCGACCAAGGCGCGGGCCATTTCGGCGAGGTACTGCAGGGCGGTCCGCTCGGCTGCTTCGTTGATCGCACCGTGGCTCACGATCAGGCTTTCAAGGCAGTGCAACAGATCGGACGCCTGTTCCAGCGCGTGCTCCACGGGGATGCCGGCGTTTACGGAAAACAGCTTTTTCTTGTCGACGCGGCAGAAGGAGCGGCTGTCGGTAACGGAGATAGTTTGGCCGCTCATGGTTGCACCTCCAGGGAGACGGCGAGAGGGGAGTGGGTGATGCGGAGAGTTACTGCGGGTTGGTGTGGCATTTCCATATACCTCTGAATTTACGTGGCAGCCTCTTTAGGCTGGGTGCCGGGAGTTAAAGAAACCCCACGTAGCGGGCCGGACTTATTTCCCTTGCGGGTTTTGTATTCA
>JBCECW010000199.1:0-6439 GCA_039207785.1 Pseudomonas sp.
TTGCTGTTGGCGCCCTGGCTGGCACGGGGGTTATTGCCCCTGCGGTTGCTGACCACGCCCTATGTGCGCGCTGGCGGGTTGGGCCAGGCCTTGGCCGAGCATCTGCCGCGTGAGCAGTTGCCCTTGGTGCTGGCCGCGCATGGCCTGGCCATGCTGCTGTTTGGCTGGAATGCGTTGCTGATGCTGGTAGCCGGCGGGTTGCTGTTGGTCTGGCTGCGCCGACGCATGCTCGACCGCCTGGGCGGCACCACCGGGGATACGGCGGGGGCGATGGTGGAGTTAGTGGAGTGTGCGCTGTTGGTGGTGATCGCTCTTTGAATCGCTTGGTGCGCGGAGCGCACCCTACGAGACCGAGCCGGCTTCGCGCACCAGGCGATTACGCCACACTGCCGGGTTAACCCCCTCGGTCCGGCTAAAGGTGCGGGAAAAATGTGCCTGGTCGCAAAACCCGCATTCGGCGCTGATCAGCGTCCGGCACCGAGCCCCCCCCAGAATCACGCGCGGGGCCAGCGCGCTACGCTGGCGGTGAAGCCCGGCTTGCGGCGACCACCCCGTACCGCGCAGGAAAGCCCGGGAAAAATGACTGCGGCTTAAGGCACAGGCCTGGGCCAACTGCGGCACGCTGATCTTTTCGCCGAGCAGGGCATGAATCAGGCGTTTGGCCAGCCGCTCCCGCCAGGGCGTCAGGCCACCAATTACCAGCGGCTCGGCGTCGTCGTTGTCGTCCTGCGCAGTCGCGTGAAAGCCGGCCATAAGCGGTCCTCTGTCCTTTTCTGTGTCCAGGGCTGAGAAAGATTCTCGCAGCCGCCGGGCATGGAACAAAGGTGGGGGCAGGTACCATACCGGCCATCGAAGTGCGCAATACGGACACGTCTAGCACGCAGGTTCTAGCCAAATTGCTGGCGGTATTGAATTGGCGTCAGGCCAAGCTTTTCGGTGAAGAGAAAACGCATATTGCGCGTGCTGCCCAAGCCGGCGCGGTAGGCCACGGTTTTTAGCGGCAGGTCGGTGCTTTCCAGCAGGCTGCGGGCGCGGTCGATACGCGCCAGTTGGAGGAATTCCAGCGGCGTCATCTGCACTTCACGGCTGAAGACGCGGGCAAAGTTGCGCGCGCTCATGCCCGCCATCGTGGCCATGCGCTCCACGGAAAACTCTTCTTCCAGGTGTGCCAGCACATAGGTCTGCACTTTGTTGATCGGCGTGTCCTGCTCGGCCAGCGCCGCCAGCATGGGGCTGAATTGCGCCTGGCCGCCCTGGCGCTTCATCGCCACCAACAACACCTTGGCCACATCCACGGCAATTGCCTTGCCATGGTCTTCGGCCACCACGGCCAGGGCCATGTCGATGCCGGCCGTCACGCCGCCGGAGGTCAGCAGGCGACGGTCCTTGATAAAGATCTGGTCGGTGCCGATGCGCGCCTTGGGATAACGCTTGGCCAGGCGCTCGGTGTAGTTCCAGTGGGTGGTGACCTGGTGGTTATCCAGCAACCCGGCTTCGCCGAGGATAAAGGCGCCGGTGCAGATCGAGCCGTACAGCGGGCAGCGCTGCACCGCGGTTTTCAGCCAGCGGGTAACGGCTGGGTAGCGTTCGTTGTAGGCGCCGGGGCCGCCGGGCACCAGCAACAGGTCGTAGGGTTCGCAGCCGCTGGCAAGGGTCAGGTCCGTTTGCACCGTGACGCCATTGGAGGCACGCACCTGATGCTGGTCGCTGCCGATGGTCAGCACCTGGTACCAATCGTTCTCGGGAAGAAAACGATTGGCCACCGAAAACACCTCGAATGGCCCGGCCATATCGAGCAGCAGAAATTCTGGAAACAGCACCATCGCCACGGTTTTCATCGGCCAGCTCACGCCATAAAAAGAGGGTGAGCCAAATTACCGCGAAGTGCCGTCAGACGCACCAAGCTATTTGTTTTAAAAGAGAAATTTCTATCAGCGAAGGGTGATCACTCGCTCAAAGTCAGCAAGATATCCGAGTACCAGGCGCAGTTCAGCCCCAGGGCTTCATCCAGCTCCAGGTCGCGATTGACGTCCAGCCGCGAGGAGTGCACCCCCAGCAGCAACCACGGCAGTTCGCGTTTATCGTCGGCCGGCAGGCGCATGACAATGGGCGCACCGCTGGAGCCACGGTGGGTGCGTGCGTCAGTCAGAAAATAACCTTCGCCCTTGAAACGCAGGCCAAAGGCCGAGGCAATCGCGGCCTGCCGCGCCACCGGCATATGGTGCAGGGTGTCGTGAAAACCCAAGGGGAAACCCACCACCAACAGCGGGCTGCCGATCTCGATGCCTTTGTTCAGGTCGGCCAGGTGCTCGGGAGTAAAGGCTTGGTAGAGCGTGGTGGGGGGCAGCGCGCTGCGGTCGATTTCCACCAGGGCAATATCGATTTCACCGGCCGAGTCGATGCCCTGGCGCCACAGGCTTTGCCCCTCGTCGTCGAACAGGGGCAGGGAAAAGGCCACCGATTCGGCGAGGTTTTCGGCGTTGGTATGCAGCTCGATCTGCAAATGGCTGGGGTGGTGTTCGGTGGGTTCGTCGATCACCACATGGCGGCTGGTGACCAGGAACAAACGCCCATCGCGTTCGAAGAAAAAACCGCTGGCGTTGGTCAGCGGCCGTTCCAGGTCGAAGGTGGAGACGCGGGTGGCGGCGAGCAGTAAGGGTTCCAGCATGATCAGTTACGTCCTGTAAGGGCCAAGTGCTTATTAAGAAGCGCCTGGCTGCTGGAAGGTTCTACCTATTTATCAACGACCGGTCGGTGCATATGGAAACGCTGGCTTTCCTCAATGCTGAAGTAGTCGGTAGGACCGCCGCCACGCATGATCGGCTGGGCCAGCACGGTGTTGTACACGCCGTCTTCCAGCACCGCCGTATCGATATGCACGGCCACCACTTCACCCAGCACCAGCCAGGTATCGAGCAGGCCGCCATTGGCGTTTTGCAGCTGCACGATATCGCTGAGCCGGCACTCGAACGACACCGGGCTGGCCAATACCCGAGGCGGCTTGACCAGGCGCGATGGCGCCGTGGCCAGGCCCGCCAGCTCGAATTCGTCGACCTCCGGCGCCACCAGCGCCGAGGAAGTATTCATCTGCTCGGCCAGCGGGCGGCTGGCCAGGTTCCAGACAAACTCCTTGCTGGCGGCAATATTGCGCACGCTGTCCTTCCAGCCAATGCTGGAAAACCCAATGATCGGTGGCGTGTAGTTAAAGGCGTTAAAAAAGCTATAGGGCGCCAGGTTCAGCACGCCCTCCGGGCTTTGCGACGAGATCCAGCCGATGGGCCGTGGCGCGACAATGGAGTTCAGCGGGTCATGTTTTAACCCGTGGCCGAGTTTGGGCTCGTAAAAATGAAATTCACGCATCAGCGGACCTCGGAGTGGGTTTTAGCTATTGATCACGCGATAGCACGGCACATAGGCCGCGCCGCCGGGCAACTTCATCCGGTGCTGTTCGACGAAGGCCTGCAGCAGCTTATCCAGCGGCTCCATGATTTCGGCGTCGCCATGAATCTCGTACGGGCCGAACTCTTCGATCAAGCGAATACCGTTGGCCTTGACGTTGCCCGCCACGATCCCGGAAAACGCCCGGCGCAGGTTGGCCGCTAGCTCATGGGGCGCAATCTGGCGGCTGAGTTTTAGCGCGGCCATATTGGCGTGGGTCGGTTCGAACGGACGCTGGAAGCCTTCGTCAATTTTCAGCAGCCAGTTGAAATGGAAGGCATCGGCCCGTTCGCGGCGGAATTGCTTTACCGCCTTCAGGCCCTGGGTCATCTGCCGTGCCACTTCGGCGGGGTCATCGACAATGATCTGGTAATGCGCCTGCGCGGTTTCGCCCAGGGTGGCACCGATAAAGGCGTGTAATTGTTCGAAGTAGTGCTTGGCGCTTTTCGGCCCGGTGAGGATCACCGGGAAGGGCAGGTCGGCGTTGTCCGGGTGCATCAGGATGCCCAGCAGATAGAGGAACTCTTCCGCCGTACCGGCACCGCCCGGGAAAATGATGATGCCGTGGCCAACCCGCACAAAGGCCTCCAGGCGTTTTTCGATATCCGGCAGAATCACCAGCTCGTTGACGATCGGGTTCGGCGCCTCGGCAGCGATAATCCCTGGCTCGGTGAGCCCGAGGTAGCGGCTGCCGGTGATACGTTGCTTGGCATGGCTGATGGTGGCGCCCTTCATCGGCCCCTTCATCACGCCGGGACCGCAGCCAGTGCAGACATCGAGGCTACGCAGGCCCAGTTCGTGGCCGACCTTCTTGGTGTACTTGTATTCCTCGGTGCTGATGGAGTGGCCGCCCCAGCACACGACGATTTTCGGCTCGGCGCCGGGGCGCAGGGTGCGGGCGTTGCGCAGCAGGTGGAAAACGTAGTCGGTAATGCCCTGGGAGCTATCCAGGTCGATACGTTGGCTGTCCAGTTCGTTCTCGGTGTAGACGATATCGCGCAGGGCGCTGAACAGCATTTCGCGGGTACTGGCGATCATTTCGCCATCGACAAAGGCATCGGCCGGAGCATTCAGCAGCTCCAGGCGCACGCCACGGTCTTGCTGGTGGATACGTACTTCGAAGTCTTTGTAGGCATCGAGGATGGTCTTGGCATTATCGATATGGGCGCCGGTATTGAGGATGGCCAGGGCGCACTGGCGGAAGAGGGCGTAGATGCTGCCGGAGCCACCGGCTTCGCTGAGTTGCTGCACTTCGCGTTGGGACAATGTTTCCAGGCTGCCCTTGGGGCTAACGGAGGCGTTGATGACTTGTCTGTGGCGCATTCTGACTTCCATGACTGAGGAGCGGGAGCGTCGATCGGGTTTGGCCAATCGCAGGCCAACGATACGCTATCGTGAGACCGCGTTGGGCAACGGTTTGCTCAACCCACGCGCAATGCGTATGGAGACCTTAGTAGCGGCTGACCGGCCGCTCATACAGGGACAGTGCTCAGCCTGCTTTTGATCTGCTGTTGATCTTGATCTACCCCGCCCGCCCAGGAGGCCGAGCGTAGGCGCTGCGTAGGGGGTTGAGCGGCAGGGAGCCGCGAAAGGAACGATGGGCCATGGATGGCCCGTCGAGACGTGCCCCCGGAGCAGTGCCGGAGGGAGGGGACCCGGAGCGCAGCGTAGGGCCGGATGATTAGGGCTAGACCTTTTGGCTTCTTTTGGGTGGTCCGGCAATCCGGCAATGCCAAAAGAAGCTCGCGCGTAAGGCGCGAAATAAAACTCCCCGCGCACGCGCTAAAGCAAATCCACACAATCGAAAAGCAAACTCTCAAACCGTAATTTCATTCATTAGCGCGTGCGCTGAACGTTCTTGTTTCGCGCCTTACGCGCGACCTACTTTGGCAGTCGCCCCAAAGTAGGCAAAAGTCTTGCCCCTACCTCGGCCCTCCGCTGCGCTGCGG
Source organism: Pseudomonas sp. (assembly GCA_039207785.1). Lineage (GTDB taxonomy): Bacteria > Pseudomonadota > Gammaproteobacteria > Pseudomonadales > Pseudomonadaceae > Aquipseudomonas. Next base: position 5,388 of record JBCECW010000199.1, read on the forward strand.
GTGCCCTCATTCCCTCGCCGCTCCGGGGGCCGGCAAAACAGGCCATCCTTGGCCTGTCTTTGCCTTTCGCCGCTCCCGGCGGCTCAACCCCCTACACGACTCCTCCATTCGGCCTTCGCCCAAGGGGCGGGTGGATCAAAAGCCAGATCAAAAACAGATCACAAGGCAGATCAAAAACAGATCACAAGCAGACCGCGCATTCCCTGTAGGAGCGGCCGGTCCGACGCCCCGGAGGCGGTATCACGCTGGCAAGTACATGCCAAACGTATTCACCCCATCGCGGCTATCCACAAACACCTCCCCGCCATGCATCAAGGCAATCGCCTTGACGATGGCCAGGCCCAGGCCGTGGTTGGCGCCGCTGTTGCTGCGGGCCGCATCCACCCGGTAAAAACGCTCGAACAAGCGGGGCAGGTGTTCGCCGACAATCACCTCGCCCGGATTGGCCACGCCGATACTCACCCGTTGGCCATGCCGGTTGATATGCACATTGATGGTTTGCCCAGGCGCCGTGTGCTGCACGGCGTTGTTCAGCAGATTGATCAGTGCCCGGCGAAAATGCGCGCGCTCGATCAGCACCTGGGCATCGCCATGCACCTGCACCGTTACGCCTGCGTCTTCGAGGATAAAGTCCAGGTAGTCCACGGCGGTTGCCACTTCAGCCGCCAGCGAGGTGCTGGTCAGTTGCGTGGCCTTGTCGCCCTGGTCGGCGCGGGCGAGGAAGAGCATATCGTTGATGATCGAGCGCAAGCGTTCCAGCTCTTCGAGGTTGGATTGCAGCACCTCGAAATAATGCTCGGCCGAGCGCCCACGGGTGAGCGCCACCTGGGTCTGGCCAATCAGGTTGGTCAGTGGCGAACGCAATTCGTGGGCGACGTCGGCGTTAAACGATTCCAGGCGGGTATAGGCCTGTTCGACCCGGCCCAGGGTGGTGTTGAAGGCGCTGGCGAACTGCTGCAGTTCCGGTGGCAGCGCAGACAGCTGCAAGCGCCCGGACAAGCGCGGCGGCGTCAGTTTTTCCGCTTCGTCGGAGAGCTTGATCAGCGGCCGCA
>JBCECW010000199.1:6449-6956 GCA_039207785.1 Pseudomonas sp.
CCCAGCGCCGAGGCCAGCAGCACGCCGATGGCGGCCAGGCTGACCAGGGCGATCAGCAGATGGTGTTGGGTTTGCCAGAACGTCTCGGTGTCGATGGCAATCAGAAAGCGCAGGGGCGGGCGGCCGTCCTTGGCTTCGAATTGGCTGACCAGCACCTTTTGCGGGTAGGTGCGGTCGTCCATCTCCATTTCGCGAATGCCCAATGGGCCGGCGGCGAATTCGCGAATGTTGTGGTCGGGCTGGCCAAACTCGAATACCGGATTGCCGCTGACCACCCAGAAGCGGATACGTTTGTCTTCCTCGCTCAACTGGTTGAGCTTGTTGGTGATCTTGGCCCAGTGCTCCAGGGTGCCGAAGCGGTCAATGGCCGATTCCAATACGCTGTAGCGGGCGTCCAGCTCGGCCTCGGGCAGCATATTCATGCCCTTGTCCACCTGCTGGTACAAGGCGCCGCCAATCAGCAGAAACACCAGCAAGGCCACCAGGGTAAACAGCGCACTCATGCGC
>JBCECW010000200.1:0-2039 GCA_039207785.1 Pseudomonas sp.
CTACGAGGGTGACCCGAACTTCAACAAGTTCGAACGCACCCAGGCCACGCTGGGCTACGAGCTGTCCTATCGCTTGAATGACGTGTGGTCGCTGCGCCAGAACCTGCGCTACGAAAACATGAATTACGACTACCGCTACCTGAACAACAACGGCGTGCGCTTTGACGGCCGGACCCTGACCCGTACCTCCAACGTCAAGGACGAGCAGTTCAACGCCTGGGCCCTGGATAACCAGGCCGAGGCCAACTTCACCACCGGTCCGCTGAGCCACAACCTGCTTATGGGCATGGACTGGCGCCGCCTGGACAACCACGAAATCAGCCGCCTGGGCACCGGCCCGACACTGGACCTGTACAACCCGCAATACGGCCTGAACGTGGCGATGCCCGCCAAGGATGCCGACAACGACATCATGCGTCGCCAGACCGGCTTCTACGCCCAGGACCAGATCAAGTTCGACGAACACTGGAACCTGCTGCTCGGTGGCCGCTACGACATCGCCAAGGGCGACACCGACAGCAACCTCAACGGCAGCAGCGTGAGCCGCGACGACGAAGCCTTCACCGGCCGCATCGGCCTGGTGTATGTCGCCGACAATGGCCTGGCGCCCTATGTCAGCTACAGCGAGTCGTTCAACCCGACCACCGCTGTCGACCCGGTGACCAACGCGCCGTTCGACCCGGAAACCGGCAAGCAGTACGAAGTGGGTATCAAGTTCCAGCCCGAAGGCGCGCGCAGTTTTGTCAGCCTGGCGTTCTTCGATATCACCAAGCAGAACGTGGTCAGCACCAACCCCAACAACATCACCGAAGTACGCCAGGTCGGTGAAGTACGCAGCAAAGGCTTTGAAATCGAAGCGCTGGCCAGCCTCGCCGAGGGCCTGGACCTGACGGCCAACTACAGCCGCACCGATGCCCGCGTGCAAAAAAGCGTCAATGCCTGGGAAGAAGACACCCGCATGCCGTATGTACCGCGTGAGTCGGCGGGCGCCTGGCTGGACTACACCCAGCCCAGCGGTGTGCTCAAAGGCCTGGGCGCAGGCTTTGGTGCGCGCTACACCGGCGAGACCGAGTACACCGGCCGCAACGCCCTGTATGGCCTGTACGGCCCGCGCATCATCAACGTAGAAACTGGCGGCTACACCTTGTTCGACGCCAGCGTGCACTACAAAATCGACGGCCTGAAACTGGCGGTCAACGCCAGCAACCTGGACGACAAGGAATACTACAGCTCGTGCACCGAGCAAGCCTGCTACTTCGGCTATGGGCGCACAGTAACGGCGAGCGCTACCTATGACTGGTAACGCGGCATTGAAGGAGTCCCGTGAGTAACGCACTTTCCAGTAAAACCAGCGTCAGCGCCTGGCGTTCATCGCCAGCGCTGGCGACGGCGTCGCGCATTGTCGCGGCGATCTTCGCCGGCTACGGCCTGGCCTACACCAGCACCATGTTCCTCACGGTGTACCTGCCACTGGTGCGCAGTGATCGGGTGGTGTTCGCCAGCCTGGCGAGTTTTCTCGTCTATCTCGCCGCCATCATCTACACCTTCGCCGCCCGCTCGGCGACGCGGGCGTGGGTGGTGCTGGTGGGGCTGAGCCTGGTGTTTTTCCTGGCGGCGTATGTAACGGGTGACTTTGGAGCACGGCGATGAGCACGGCAGACAACGCGGTAAAAAAACCTGCGGCTAAAGCCAAGGGGCTGCGCCAAGCCATGGCCGGGCTGCACACCTGGGGCGGCTTGCTGCCGTCCTGGCTGCTGTTTGTGATTCTGATGGGCGGCAGCATTGCCTGCTTCGACAAAGAGCTGGAAGTGTGGATGCGCCCTGGCCTGCATGCGGTGGGTGAGCACCAACTGACGGCGGACCAGGTCAGCACCTGGTTGCTGAGCAAATCCGCGCCCAGAACACCCCATGCCCTGTGGATGCGCCCGCCAGATGACCGCCAACCGTTCTGGCTGGCCGGTTATGAACCCAGCGAGCTGGAGCCTTTCGTCAGCTTTGCCCTCGACCCGCAAACCGGCGAGGCCCTGCCGGAAACCCTC
>JBCECW010000200.1:2049-6944 GCA_039207785.1 Pseudomonas sp.
GCGCTGGTCAGCGGCATCATCATTCACCGGCGGATCTTCAAAGACTTCTTTACCCTGCGCCCCGATGCCAATGGCCAACGGGCGTGGCTGGATGCCCACAACCTGTTCGGTGTGGTGGGGCTGCCGTTCCACCTGCTGATTGCCTACACGGGGCTGGCGATCTTTGTCAGCTTCTATATGCCCGCCGGCCTGATGGTGGGCTACAAGGGCGATATCGAGAAAATGTTCTACGAGGTCCAGGGCCAGTTTGGCCGCGAAGACCTGAAAAAACGCACCGATCACGCGGCCTCCATCGACAAGCTGGTGCTTGACGCTCAGCGTCGTTGGACCGCTGGCGGCGAGGGGAACGCGCAGACCGGCTGGATCAGCGTGCACCACCCAGGCGACAAGGCTGCCGTGGTGGATATCCGCCGCTACGACCGCTCCCGCGTGGTGGATTTCCAGTGGACCATCTCCTACGACGCCACCACCGGCGCCTTCCTGCATGAGCAGAAACCCTACAAACCCGGCTACACCGCGTACGCCTGGCTGACCAATGTGCATATGGCCCAGTTTGGCGGCACCATCGTGCGCTGGCTGTACCTGGGGCTGGGTCTGATGGGCTGCGCCATGGTCGCGGGCGGCCTGCAGGTGTGGCTGCGCAAGCGCGAAGCCAAGGGCGGCTGGGGCATCGGTTTTGTGCGGGCCATGAACGGCGCGGTGATTGGCGGTATGCCGATTGCCAGCTTGGCGCTGCTGTATGGCAACCGCCTGATTCCCGATACGGTCAACCTGCGCTCGCATTGGGAAGCCTATGTATTTATCGGCGCCTGGGTGGCCGTGGCGCTATGGGCCATTGCCCGCCGCAACAGCGGCAAGGTCGGGCGGGATCTGCTCAGCGTGGGCGCGGTATTGGCCCTTGGCCTGCCGGCGCTGGATGTACTGACCAGCGCGCCGGGTACCCTGAGTGCGGCGCTGGCCCGCGGTGACTGGCGCCTGGCCGGTGTCGACCTGACCATCTTCGCCGTCGGCCTGGTCTGTGCCCGCTTGGCCTGGCGTACGCCCAAGCCGGCGGCCAGCCAGAAGCCCGCGCGGGTAAAGCGCGAACGGCGTGAACTGGCCGAGGAGGGCGTCTGATGTTGCTGCTCGCCTTTGCGGTCAATTACCTGGGCATGACCGGCCTGAGCCTGGCCATGAACCGCCACCATAAAACCCTGCTGAGCGGCGAACCATCGGCAGCCCGCGTGCGTGTGCTGCGGCTGCTGGCCGTGGTGCTGCTGGCGCTGGCACTGACCCTGAACTGCGTGGCGTTGGGTGTGGAACTGGGCCTGATTACCGGGCTGCTGCAACTGATGCTCGCCGGCCTGAGCGTGGGCCTGCTGATGGCCTGGCGCAGCCGCTGGGTGCTGCCGCTCGGTGGGCTGTTGCCGTTGGGTGGGTTGTTGGCGCTTTTTGCCTGACTTGAGATTGCTCGGTGCGCGGAGCGCACCCTACGGTGCACGCATGACCCGTAGGGTGCGCTCCGCGCACCGGTTTCAAACCCGCAACGCCGCTCGATACTCCCCGGGCGTCGCACCCAAGGCACTACGAAAACGGTTACTGAAATGGCTGGCACTGGCAAATCCGCAGGCCAGCGCCACATCGCCCAGGGGCAGGGCGGTTTCCTGCAGTAACTGCTGCGCCCGCACCAGGCGGCGGGCCAACAGGTAGCGGTGCGGCGGTACGCCAAAGCTTTCGCGAAACATGCGCGCAAAGTGGTATTCGGACAACGCCGCCAACCCCGCCAATTGCCCCAGGCTGATGGCCTCGCTCAAATGCGCTTCGATGTAGTCACGCAGTTGTCGACGCAGGCGTGGCGCCAGGCCGCCTTTCAAACGCAGGTCGTGGCGCTGGCCCACCTGGTTCAACAAGGCATGGCCGATCATCTCGTGGGCCAGGCTGCTGGTGAGCAGGCGTTCGCCCGGTTCGTCCCAGTTCAATGCGGTGAGCTGGCGAAATAGCGCGGCTTGTTGCGGGTCATCGACAAAGGTGCTTTCGCGCAACTCCACTTCCCGTGGCTCGCGGTCCAGCAGGGTGACGGCACTGAGGGCAAAACGCTCGGGGCTGATAGACAGGTGGGCCAGGCGGATATCGCCATTGATGACCCAGGAGGAGTCGTGGCCGGCCGGCATGATGCACAGCTTGTCCGGCGCGCCCTTGGCGCCGGGGTTGTCGCGGCGAAAGGTGCCGGTGCCGCCTGCCAGGTAGCACGACAGGGTGTGATGGCTAGGGCCCTGGTACTCGCGGGCGTCGTGGTAATTGCTCCACATCGCCGCCGTCAGGCCATCGCCTAGCTCGGCACAATGCTCCAACTGCGCGTGCGGCGAGTCGTTGAGCGATTGAAACACCTGGATGTGCGGAAGTTGCGACATGGCACAAAGCTAAGTTGCGAGTGGCGATGGGGGCTATGGTACGCCCCGCGTGGCGCGCTGCCAGCCACCGCCGATAAATAAGCGCAAGTTTGTGCAAGCGCCGCCGCGGCCCACCCAGCAGACTGCCGGCATTGCTCAGGAGCCTTGCCATGAATCTGTCGTTGTACCTGCTGACCGTGCTGATCTGGGGCACCACCTGGATCGCCATCAAGCTGCAAGTCGGCACCGTCGCCATCCCGTTGTCGATTGCCTACCGCTTTGGCCTGGCCGCCATCGTGCTGTTTGCCCTCCTGCTGCTAAGCCGCCGCCTGCAGCCGCTAAATCGCCGCGCGCAATGGCTGTGCCTGGCCCAGGGGCTGTGTCTGTTCTGCATTAATTTCATGTGCTTCTACACCGCCAGCCAGTGGATCCCCAGCGGCTTGATCGCCGTGGTGTTTTCCACCGCCACGCTGTGGAATGCGCTAAATGCGCGGGTGTTTTTTGGTCAGCGGATTGCCGGCAACGTATTGGCCGGCGGCGCCCTTGGCCTGGCCGGGCTGGCGCTGTTGTTCTGGCCCGAGTTGGCCGGCCACGCCGCCAGCCGCGAAACCCTGATCGGCCTGGCCCTGGCCCTGTTCGGCACGCTGTGTTTTTCCGCCGGCAATATGCTCTCCAGCCTGCAACAGAAAGCCGGCTTTAAACCGCTGACAACCAATGCCTGGGGCATGCTTTATGGCGCGTTGATTCTGACCGGCTACTGCGTGGTGAGCGGCACGCCGCTGAGTTTCGACTGGCGGCCGCAGTACGTGAGTTCGCTGGTGTACCTGGCCATTCCCGGTTCGGTGATTGGCTTTACCGCCTACCTGACGCTGGTGGGGCGCATGGGCGCAGACCGGGCGGCGTACTGCACCGTGCTGTTTCCGGTGGTGGCGTTGAATATCTCGGCGTTTGTCGAGGGCTACCAATGGACGGCACCGGCGTTGCTGGGGCTGGGGTTGGTGATGGTGGGGAATGTGTTGGTGTTTAGGAAGCCTAAGGGGGTGGGTGGGGTGGTTCTGGCGCGGTAGCCGGGGCTTGGGCCGGCCCTCTCCCCAGCCCTCTCACTGGCCGCCGCCCGCGCGGGAGAGGGGGCCTAACGGAGTTGGGGGGCCGAACGCGGTTAGATTCCCCTCGCCCGCTTGCGGGAGAGGGGCTAGGGGAGAGGGGCTTTTGATCTTCTTGGGCCATTGACCAAAATCTGACCCACGGGTTTACAATCGCCGCTCTTCCCCCGGAGCACCCCCGTGTTAACCCATCTCGACTCCCAAGGCCGCGCCAATATGGTCGATGTCACCGACAAAGCGGTGACCTCCCGTGAGGCCGTGGCCGAAGCGCGCATTCGCATGCAGCCGCAAACCCTGCAGATGATCCAGGCCGGCGGCCACCCCAAGGGTGATGTCTTTGCCGTAGCCCGTATCGCCGGCATCCAGGCCGCCAAGAAAACCTCCGACCTGATTCCCCTGTGCCACCCGCTGATGCTCACCAGCGTCAAGGTCGAGCTCAGCGCCGAAGGCGATGACTGCGTACGGATCCAGGCGCGCTGCAAGCTGGCCGGCCAGACTGGCGTGGAAATGGAAGCCCTGACCGCCGCCAGCGTCGCCGCCCTGACTATCTACGATATGTGCAAGGCCGTGGACCGCGGCATGGTGATCGAGAGCGTGCGCCTGCTGGAAAAACTCGGCGGCAAGAGCGGCCATTTCAAAGCCGATGAGGCCAGCGAATGATCCGCGTGCAGTATTTCGCCCGTTACCGCGAAGCCCTGGGCATCGACGCCGAGCAACTTAACGATGCCAGCGCCTTTACTACTCTCGATGCCCTGCGCCTGCACCTGCTGGCTCGTGGTGGCGTGTGGCAGGTACTGGCCGAGCAAAACCTGATGTGCGCCCGCAACCAGGAGCTGTGCAGCCTCGACGAGCCCTTGGCCGACGGCGATGAAGTGGCCTTTTTCCCCACCGTAACCGGAGGCTGAGATGGCCATTCGCGTACAGACCGCCGCCTTTGACCCGGGCCTGGAACTTAACGCCATGCACGCCGCCAATGCGGGGGTGGGCGCGGTGGTGAGTTTTGTCGGCTATGTACGCGACTTTAATGATGGGCGCGATGTGTCCGGCATGTTTCTCGAACATTTTCCCGGCATGACCGAAAAAGCCCTGGGCAAGATTGCCGATGAAGCGGGGCAGCGCTGGCCGCTATTGAAGTTGGAGGTTATCCACCGTATCGGTCGCCTGGAGCCGGGCGAGCCTATCGTATTTGTCGCCACCACCAGCGCCCACCGTCAGGCGGCGTTCGACGCCTGCGCTTTTATCATGGACTACCTGAAAACCCGCGCGCCGTTCTGGAAGCAGGAAGACACCCCCGAAGGGCCGCGTTGGGTGGAAGGCAAGTGCAGCGATAAAGACGCCGCGAATCGGTGGTAGGGCCCGGTGCGCGGAGTGTTCAGCCGGGAGACATAGGTAACGGGTGTCGGGAGACATAGGTAACGCATTT
>JBCECW010000201.1:0-6924 GCA_039207785.1 Pseudomonas sp.
GCTCGATGGGCTGGCGCAGCTGCCGCTCGACCCCAGTTTGCAGCACCAGGAATTAAGTGCAGAACAGTGGCTGCTGAGCATGCTGGGCCAGCGTATGACCACGGTGCAGGCGCGTGACGGCGATGCCGCGCAAGGCACCGACCAGCCCCAGGTGGCGGCGGTTGCGGCGCAGGACTTCAGCCAGCCGCTGCTAAGCACCAAGGTTGCCGTGCTGGCGAGTGCGAGCAATACGACGCTGCCGACCACCAAACCCGATACCGACAACGATGCCCTTACGGCCTTGCTGGCCACCCTGGCCGCTGGTGCCGAGCCAGCGCCCGTGGCCGCGGCGAGCGGCACCGATGCCAGCAGCACGCCCGTGGTATCGGCAGTGGCCAGCAGCAACCCGGCACCGACCATCACGGCGCTGCCGCAAGACGTTGCTGCGCCGCAAATGGAGCGTCAACTGAAGTTGCAGGCCCCCGAAGCCAAATGGGGTGAACAGATGCTGGTAGCCCTGCGCGACAACGTCGAGCTGCAACTGCAGCAGAAAGTGCAGAGCGCCACCATCCGCCTCGACCCGCCGGAGCTGGGCAGCATGGAAATCCTGCTCAGCCACGAATCCGGCCGCCTGACCGTACAAATCTCGGCCGCTAACAGCGATGTAGCGCGCCTGCTGAACACCACCAGCGACCGTCTGCGCCAGGAACTGGTGGGGCAGAACTTCTTGCAGGTGAACGTGCAGGTGTCTGCCGACAGCGGCGGCCAGCACAGCCAGCAGCAGGCCCGGCAGCGTCTGCCGGTGGAAGAGCAGATTCTGGCCGCCGCCCCTGTTGCCGAGCAGGACAAGCGCCAGGGCCAGGCCGGCGAAAGCGACGTGCTGGTCACCGTTTAAGCCAACCCTTTACGGCACCGCGCCTGGGCGTGGGGCCATTTTTCAGCGTAACTGGATAGCGAGTTTTTTATGGCAGTGCCACGGGTCATTCTTCTGATGCTGGTTATGAACATGGTCGTCGTGCTGGGTGGCGTGGTGACCAACTACCTGCTGCTCAAGCCGCTGCTGCATGGCGGCGCCGCCGTCGCCAGCAACGCGGCGGCCGCTGCACCAGCTGCCGCTGGCGAGGAAACCGCCGCCCAGGCCTTGGCCGGTGAAGAAGAACCTGGCGAGCCTGGCGAATTCACCTTTTTCCCGGTGCAGAAAGTGATCGTCAGCCTGCGTGGCGGCGAGCGCGAGCACTACTTTGTGCTCGACCTGGTGCTGCAGGCCGAAGCCGATGCCGAGCCGAAAAAACTCGAGCAGGCCGACCCCATGGTGCGCAGCTCGGCCGTGGCTTATCTCTCGGCGATGAAGTTCGACGAGCTGCGCGGCCTGGCCATTCCGGCGCTGCAAAGCCAGCTGGAAACCGCGCTGCTGGCAGATTTTGCCGCGCGCAAAGTGGTCGCGCCGTTCCAGCATGTGCTGGTCAGCAAGATGCTGGTGCAGTAAGCCGCCATGCATGCCGTCGACTACGCCGCCCAGCCCGCGCCCCGCGCCTTGTTCGCCCCCGGTGCCGAACAGCGTTGGGTGCGCCAGTACCTGCCGTTGGTAAAACGCATCGTCAGCCAGCTGGCGTTGCAGGCCAGCCAGGCCATGGACCGTGAAGATATGGAGCAGATCGGCCTGATGGGGCTGCTCGAATGCCTGCGCCGGTACGGCGAGCCCGACGAGCAATTTGGTCGCTTTGCCGCACTGCGTATTCGCGGCGCCATTCTCGATGAACTGCGGCGCCTGGACTGGCGCCCACGCCAGGTGCGCCAGCAGGTGCACAAGGTGCGTGACGCCATTCGCGCCCTGGCGCGGCGCTTGGGGCGAGTGCCCAACGAAGAGGAAATCCTCGCGGCCACCGGCCTGGATGCCAAGGCCTACCAGGACTACCTGTGCGCCGACGCTTCGGAAGCCATCGAAAGCCTGGACGAGCTGCTGCAAAACGGCCATGACCAGGCCACCGCCGGCTTCGAAGACCGGGTGCACAAAGAGCGTTTGTTGGCGCAGGCACTCGCTGCCCTGAACGAACGCGAGCAGTTGATTCTGACCCTCTATTACCAGCACGAACTCAGCCTGAAAGAGATTGCGCTGGTGCTGGACCTGACGGACGCCCGTGTCTGCCAGTTGAGCAAACAGGCACTGGCCAAGGCCTGCCGCTTTTTAACCGACCAACCCCAAGGTGTTTAGGTGCTGATATGCAGAAGTTAATTGGAGCACTGATCATCGTCGGCTGCGTGCTGGGTGGCTACACCATGGCCCACGGCGTGTTGTCGATGCTTTGGCAGCCGGCCGAGATGCTGATCATCCTGGGCGCGGGCCTGGGCACTTTGGTAGTGGCCAACCCCAAGGAAGTGCTGCATGAAATGTGCGTGCAGCTTAAAGACGTGTGCGTGTACAAGCGCCGTGGCGAAGAGTTTCAGCGCCAGTTGCTGATGCTGCTCTACGAGCTGCTGGAAATGGTCGACGCCGGTGGCCTCAAGGTGCTCGATGCGCATATCGAAGAGCCCGAGCAAAGCGAGCTGTTTGCCAAGTACCCGCTGATCCGTCAGGAGAAGAACCTGATGGCCTTTATCGCCGACAACTTCCGCCTGATGGCCATGGGCAAGATCAGCGCGCACGAGCTCGAAGGCTTTCTTGAACAAGAACTGGAAGCCATGGAACACGCCCTGTTGCAGCCGGCGCGCTCGCTGCACAAGGTGGGTGAGGCCATGCCCGGTTTCGGCATCCTGGCGGCGATCATGGGTATCGTGATCACCATGGGCAATATCGGTGGTTCGGTGGCTGAAGTCGGCGCCCATGTGGCGGCTGCCCTGGTGGGGACCTTCCTGGGGATTTTCTGCTGCTACTGCCTGATGGACCCGCTTTCCAGCGCCATGACCCAGCGGATCAAGACCGAACTGTCGGCCCTTGAGTGCGTGCGTACCACGCTGGTCGCCCATGTGGCCGGCAAGCCAACCCTGCTGGCGGTGGACGCCGGGCGCAAACTGATCGAGCAGGACGTGAAGCCGGCGTTCAAACAACTGGAAGTCTGGGTGACCCAGTACGAGGAACAAAGGGACGCCGCATGAACAAGCGCGCCGGTAATAACAAAGACCGCGAAATCATCATCAAGCGGCGCAGCCGCAAAGGGCATGACGAAGCCCACGGCGGCGCCTGGAAAGTCGCCTTTGCCGACTTCACCATGGCCATGATGGCGCTGTTTATGGTGCTGTGGATCGTGCAGCCGCAAAGCCACCTGGAAAACCCGGCCTCTGGAGAGCTGGAGGCCAACCCGCTGGTGGATGGCGGCGCCGGGGTATTCGACGGCACCAGCAAAACCCCGATCGAGCTGGACGGCATGCCGATGCCGGCAAAACCGGAAGTGCTGGCCCAAGGCAGCGGCCAGGCCAGTGGCACGAAAACCGAGGCCGGCGAAACGCCTGAAGCCGACGGCAATGCGCCGAAGCATTACCAGACCACTGCCGATTTGCAGGAACTGGCGGCGCTGATTCGCGAGGTGTCCGGCAAGGTCGATGCGCTGGCCAATATCGAAGTGAACGTGGTGCCCCAGGGCCTGCGCATCCTGATCAAGGACGACCAGAACCGCTTTATGTTCGAGCGCGGTAGCGCCACCCTCAACCCGCATTTCCAAGGCCTGCTGGTGGCGCTTTCAGGGGTACTGGCCAAGGTCGATAACAAGCTGATTCTCAGCGGCCATACCGATGCCGTGCAGTACCGCCAGCGCAAGGGTTACGACAACTGGAACCTCTCCGGCGACCGCGCGCTGCGCGCACGCAATGTGCTGGTGGAGGCGGGCATGCCGGCGAGCAATGTGCTGCAGGTGGCGGCGCAGGCCGACGTGATGCCGCTGCGTGCCGACGACCCGAAAGACGGTGCCAACCGACGTATTGAAGTGCTGCTGCTGACCGACAGTGCCGAGAGTTTGTACCGGCAATTGTTTGGCGAGAGTTATGCGCGGGTGAAGTTTTCCCAGCAGGGCGCCGAGTTTGAGAGTGGGCAGCCGTAGCGAACGTGCCGCGAGCGCAACGGTTTTTGTGTAAACGAGACGATCCGAGTGTGACGCGGTGACGTAGGGTGCGCTCCGCGCACCAAGCGGTGGCTCAATCTGCGCAATAAAGCTGGCGCGTTTCCACGGCGAAATAGCATTTGCCGATTGGCCGCAGATTGATCACCGAATCCACTTCGCCGCCATACATCAGGTTGAACAAGAGGTCGTTGTCGATAGCGCCCGAGGCCTCCAGGTCGGTGGCCTTGCCTTTCTCCACCCGCAAGCGCATGCGGTTGAGAAAACCCGACTCCACCAGGCCCGAGGTTTCCATGATGCTCTGGCCCTGGCGGGTCATGGCATAGAAGCGGCCGTCCTTGATCAGCAGGGTGTGGTACACCTCGATATGCTGGCCGTCACGCAGAATCACGTCACCGCTGGAGCTGTAGCGGCCGTTGAATTCATTGCTGGACTTGAAGTTCACGCAGACCACCAGCAACGCCACAAACGCAGCGGCTACCAGCGCGCCGCCGCCGGCATACCAGCGGCAGGTAGTGCTCAGGTTCATTGCAGGCAGCTCCGTAGTTGCTCGTCTTGCACCTTGGTCAGCTGCGTGCGGTTGATCATCATCCAGCGGGTGGTGTCGGGCTGCACACACAGCAGCTCGAAAAACCCGGCATTTGCCCCCATGCGAAATTGCACCGGCTGTTTCACCAGCGCGGCCAGGCGTTCGCTGAGCTCGGCGGTGTCGTGCTGCAACAACTCCAGTGCCTGCGGCGTGGTGGCGGCGTAGGCGAAATGCTTGTTGCCGATATCGCGCTCGGCGATCAGTACCTGGGACTGGAACAGCTCGTAGTAGATATAGGCAACCACGATCAGGCTCAGCAGCACCCAGGTGGCGGCCGCTACCAGCAAGCTGGCCAGGCGTTGTTGGGTGACGGTGCGGTTGGCCCGACGGGGCAACGCCAGTGGCGCAAACAAGCTCGGGGCGGGCAGGTCGGCCAGGTCGTTGAGGTTGACCAGGAACTTGGGGCTGAACATATAGCCGCGGCGGGGCAGGGTCTGGATGATCTCGCGATTTTTCTCATCGCCCAGCACCTGGCGCAGGGAGTAGATCTGCTGGTTGAGGCTGCCCTGGCCAACGATACGATCGGCCCAGGCATAGGCCAGCAATTCATCGCGGCCCACCACTTCACCGGGCACTTGCAGCAAGCGTTCGAGCAGGCGGCTGCCGGAAAAACCCAGGTCGAGCTTTTCCTCCACACCCTCACGGCTCAGCACCAGTTGATAGCGCTCGGGGTGAAAGTGCGCCTGGCAACCGTCCGGGCGCCCGGTACGGATGACCGACGCCGGTTGCACCTCATGGGTTCCCGTGCGCGGCATGGCTTCGCTCATTGTCATAGATGCCTGCAAGGAACCAGGTGCTTCGTGGGCATTGGCGTAGGCTGATACAAAAAACACAAAGTGGTCGGCATTTTGACGTCAAAAAAAGACCGCAGCAAGGAGTGTGTCGGAAATTTCTTACAAGCTGGCTAGTTATATAGGTCATATCCAGGCTTTTGCGCAGTGCCAGACCAGCGGAAAAAACGCCGCCAACGACAAACGCCCCGAACCAGTCGGGGCGTTGTTTCTAACGGGTAGTGCGCGAGGCTTAGCCCAGCAGGGACATCACCATGCCTGGCATCTGACCGGCTTGCTTGAGCATCGAGATACCCGACTGCAGCAGCATGCTGTTCTTGGTCATGGTGGCGGACTCGGACGCGAAGTCAGCGTCCATGATGGTGCCGCGGGCAACGTCGGTGTTGTCCTTCATGTTCGCCAGGTTGTTGGCGGTGTGGTTCAGGCGGTTGATGTTGGCGGCGAACTGGGCGCGCAGGGAACCGATGGTGTCCAGGGCGTCGCTCAGGGTGTCGATCATGCCGTTGGCGGCGGAGCCGTCGGTGCCGGCAATTTCAGTGCCTGGGGTGGTGCTGTCCGGAGTGGCGTATTGAGCCGACAGGCCGTCCAGAGCGGTGGTCAGGTCGGTCAGCGGGGTGCTGACGTCCAGGGTCAGTTTTTCATCAGCGCTGGAACCGATCTGGAAGTCCAGGGCAGCGGAGAACTTACCGGCCGAGCCGTCGGTTACAGCGGATGCGCCGCCGTCGGAGAACAGGCCTTCGCCAGCGTACTTGGTGTTCTTGATGACGTTGCCCAGTTCCTGACCCAGTTGGTCGTACTCGGCTTGCATGGCATCGCGGTCGTCTTCGGAAGCGGTGGCGTTCGCTGCCTGGGTGGCGAGGTCTTTCATGCGTTGAACGATATCGGTCATTTCGCTCAGTGCACCTTCGGAGGTTTGCAGCAGCGAAACGGCGTCGTTGGTGTTGCGGGTGGCAACGGCCATGCCGCGGGATTGGGCGTTCAGACGGGTAGCGATCTGCAGGCCGGCAGCGTCGTCAGCGGCGCTGTTTACACGGTAGCCAGTGCCCAGGCGCTGTTGGTTGGTGGACAGCGCGCTGTTGGTTTTGCCCAGGTTGGTTTGGGTAACCAGAGCGGAGTAGTTGGTATGAATCGACAGAGCCATGATGGTAATCCTTCGAGCTAGTGGGCTTGAGTGAAGCTGGCTGTGATCGCCTGCTGGAAAGGTAAGGCGACAGGTCGATTGGCAGGATTAAGGGGGAGTTGAATTTTTATTTTTTTGGGGGGGGCTAACGGCTTATTCGTAGGGTGCGCTCCGCGCACCAAGCGTTTTTGCGGCGAACGGCGTTGTTCTTCTTTACCGCGTGTGCGGGGAGTTTTTGTTTCGCGCCTTACGCGCGAGGTACTTTTGGCATTGCCGGAATGCCGGACCACCCAAAAGTAACCAAAAACGCTAGCCCAATCATCCGGCCCTCCGCTGCGCTACGGGTCCCCTCCCTCCGGCACTGCTCCGGGGGCACGCCACGACGGGCCGTCCCTG
>JBCECW010000202.1:0-6896 GCA_039207785.1 Pseudomonas sp.
GGCCGCCCGCTCCCGGCCGCGGCGGCGGCGCCAGGGTGATGGTCAGGTCGGGATGCCGCTTTCGCCATTCGCTCAAAGCCTGCAAGGTGGCGGGATTCTGCGCCTGGCGAGCATGGAGAAAATCCCCCAGTACGATCAGGCGCTGGCAGCGGTAGCGCGCAAGCAATCGGTCCAGGCGCTGGAAGTTTTCCGCCGTGGTGCCGTGGGGCACCGGCTGGCCCAGTTGCCGGTAGGTGGCCGCCTTGCCCAGGTGCAGGTCGGCAATCAGCAGCGCCTGCTGTTGCGGCCAATAGATCGCTTTGTCGGCCAATAACCACAGCTCGCTGCCGGCCAGTTGCACCGCCAGATAGTCGCTCATCTGCGTGGCCGCCCGTCTTTGCCTTGCCGTGGCGCTCGGCCTTTGCGCGGGGTGGGGCGTTCGTCGTCGATGGCGAAGCGTGGAGCGCTATCGGCCTGGTAGCCACCGGGGCCGGCGGCTTTTTCCAGGTCGCGGACCATTCGCTGGATACGGTCGGCAAGCTTTTCCGAGCTTAGGCTTTCGCGAAAGCGTTCCACCAGCAGGGGAAAGGCCAAGGGCGTGGCGCGCTTGATCAGGCGGATATCCAACCGCCGCGCCTGCAGCCGTTGCAGGGTCTGTTGCAAACGCTGCACCTCCAGTTCCTGGCGCAGCACTTCCTGCTGGGCCTGGGTCAGCAGCAGGTTGCTTGGGTCGTATTGCTGGAAGACATCAAAAAACAGCGCGCTGGAGGCCTGCAGTTGCCGCGCACTTTTTGCCGCACCGGGGTAGCCGGAAAACACCAGCCCGGCAATCCGCGCGATTTCCCGAAAGCGTCGGCGCGCCAGTTCGCCGGCATTCAGGCTGGCCAGTACGTCGTGGAGCAGGGCGTCACTGTTGAACAGCGCCGGGGTGAGCAGGGCGGCATAGTCGATGGCACTGGCGCAGAGCAGCTCCAGGCCGTAGTCGTTGACGGCAATGGAGAAACTCAGCGGCTGCAGCTGGCCCAGCCGCCAGGCCAACAGGCTGGCCAGGCCCAGGTGCACCGAACGGCCGGCGAAGGGGTAAAGAAACAGGTGCCAGCCTTCGCGGGATTTATGCACTTCGGCCAGCAAGGTCTGCGCGGTGGGCAGTGCCGACCAGTTGGCCTGCACCGCCAGCAAGGGTTGCAGCAAACGCATTTCGGCGCTGGCGAATACGCCGTGGGCGGCTTCGCCCAGCTTGTCCACCACGGCATCGGCCAGTTCGCTGGACAGCGGCATACGCCCGCCATTCCAGCGCGGCACGGCGGCCTTTTTACCGCTGGCGCGGCGCACATAGGCGGTCATCTGTTCCACCCGCACCAGTTCCAGCAGGCGCCCGGCAAACAAAAAGTTATCGCCGGGGCGCAGACGGGCGATAAAGCCTTCTTCCACGCTGCCCAGCGAACCGCCGCCACCGCCTTTGCTCCAGTACTTCACGCTCAGGCTGGCGTCGCTGACGATGGTGCCCACGCTCATCCGATGGCGCCGCGCCAGGCGTGCGTCCGGCACGTGCCAGAGGCCATCGGCATCGGGCTCGGCGCGGCGGTAGTCGGGGTAGGCGGTGAGCGAATGGCCGCCATGGCGGATAAAGGCCAGCGCCCATTGCCATTCTTCATCGCTTAGCTGGCGGTAGGCCCAGGCGCTGCGTACTTCAGCCAGCATGGCGTCGGCGAAAAAGCCACCGCCCAGGGCCATGCTGACCAGGTGCTGTACCAGTACATCCAGGGGTTTTTCCGGCGACTCGCGGGCTTCGATCCGCCGCTCGGCTACCGCCGTTTGCGCGGCGGCGTCTTCCAGCAGCTCCAGGCTATGGGTGGGCACCAGCGTCACCCGCGATGGCCGCCCCGGCGCATGGCCGCTGCGCCCGGCCCGTTGCAGCAGGCGCGCCACGCCTTTGGGCGAGCCGATTTGCAGCACCCGTTCCACCGGCAAAAAATCCACCCCCAGGTCGAGGCTGGAGGTGCAGACCACGGCTTTAAGGGTGCCGTTTTTTAGCGCCTGCTCCACCCAGTCACGCACTTCGCGCGACAGCGAACCATGGTGCAGGGCCAGCAAGCCCGCCCAGTCCGGCCGGGCTTCAAGCAGGGCCTGGTACCAGATTTCTGCCTGCGAGCGGGTATTGGTAAACACCAGGGTGGTGGCGCTGCTTTCCAGTTCGGCCACCACCTGCGGCACCATGCGCAACCCTAAATGCCCGGCCCAAGGGAAGCGCTCGATAGCGGGCGGCAACAGGGTATCGACACGTAGGTCTTTGGCCAGTTTGCCCTGCACCAACCTAGAGAGCACCAGGCGGCCTACCGGCATCAGCACCTCCATGGCATGGGGTTGATTGCCCAGGGTCGCGGACAGCCCCCACACCACCAACTCCGGGTTCCATTGCCGTAGCCGTGCCAGGGCCAGTTGCAGTTGCACGCCGCGTTTATTGCCGAGCAGTTCATGCCATTCATCCACCACCAGCATGCGCAGCCCGGCGAAGGTGGTCTGGGCGTTGGCGCCGGTCAGCAGTAGGGTCAGGCTTTCCGGTGTGGTGATCAACGCGCTGGGCAGCTTGCGGCCTTGGCGAGCGCGTTCGGCGCTACTGGTATCGCCGGTGCGCAGGCCCACGCTCCAGGGAATCTGCAGATCATCCAGGGGCGCCTGCAAGGCCCGTGCGGTGTCGGCGGCCAGGGCGCGCATCGGCGTAATCCATAGCACCGTCAGCGGCGCCATGGCCGGTTTGCGTGTGGTGACCTTGGCCGGCTTGGCAAAGCGGTTCAGGGCGGCAAACCACACGGCATAGGTTTTACCGGCGCCGGTGGTGGCGTGCAGCAGGCCGGACTCGCCGTGCTTCACGGCCTGCCAGACCTCGCGTTGAAAGGCGAAGGGTTTCCACTGGCGCAAGGCAAACCAGGTGCTGGAAAAACGGCTCACAGCAGACCTTGCAAGGTGGCCAGGGTGTCGGCGTCTTCGACCTGCTTGTCGGTGCGCCAGCGCAGCATCCGCGGAAAACGCACGGCAATCCCGCTCTTGTGCCGCTTGGACAGGGCGATGCCCTCAAAGCCCAATTCGAATACCAGGCTGGGGGTGACGCTGCGCACCGGGCCGAATTTTTCCACGGTGGTCTTGCGGATAATCGCGTCCACCTTGCGCATCTCCTCGTCGGTCAGCCCCGAATAGGCTTTGGCAAAGGGCACCAGCACGCGCTCGCCAGGGCTGGCGTCGTCCCACACGGCAAAGGTGTAGTCGCTATACAGGCTGGCGCGCCGGCCATGGCCGCGCTGGGCGTAGATCAGCACGGCGTCGATGCTGAAGGGGTCGACTTTCCATTTCCACCACAGGCCCAGGTCCTTGGTGCGGCCAACGCCGTACAGCGAATCGCGGCGCTTGAGCATCATGCCTTCCACCCCCAGCGCGCGGGAGGCTTCGCGCTGGCGGGCGAGGTCGGCCCAGTCGGGGCCGGTCACTTCTGGCGAGAGTTGCAAACGGCCATCGCCGATTTCCTCCACCAATAGCTGCAGGCGTGTGCGGCGTTCGGCCTGGGGTTTGTTGCGCCAGTCTGCGCCGCGCCATTCCAGCAGGTCGTAGGCCAGCAGCACCACCGGTACGTCGGCCAGCAGCTTGGCGCTCAGGGTTTTGCGGCCGATGCGTTGTTGCAGCAAGGCGAAGGGTTGGATACCAAAGGTGTGCCCGGGGGTGTCTTGCCACACCACCAATTCGCCATCCAGCACCGTGCCATCGGGCAATACGGCGGCCAGCTCATGCAGCTCCGGAAAGCGCTCGGTAACCAGCTCTTCGCCCCGTGACCAGATCCACAAGCGGCCATCGCGCTTGACCAGTTGCGCGCGAATACCATCCCACTTCCACTCCACCAGCCAGTCCGCCACCGGCCCCAGGGCCTCGGCAAACTGCTCGCTGGGCACCTGCAGCGGATGGGCAAGAAAAAACGGGTAGGGCTGGCCACCGCGTTGCGCGTGTTCGTCGTCCGACTCGGCGGCAATCAGGGCCCGATAACGCTCGGCGCTGGGGCGGTGCGCCAGGTCGGTATAGCCCACCAGGCGCTGGGCCACGCGTTTGGCGTCGATACCGGCCAGGGCGGCGAGGGCGCGGGTGACCAGCAGCTTGGACACGCCCACGCGAAAGGCGCCGGTGAGCAGCTTGAGGCTGACCATCAGGCTTTGCCGGTCCAGCTGCGCCCACAGCGGCGGCAGGCGCTCGGCCAGCTCCTCGGGCGGCAGGCCGCGCAGGGGCAGCAACTGTTCCTGCAGCCACCAGGCCAGGCCGTGTTCGTCGCGATGCTGGGCTTGGGGCACCAGCAGGGAAATGGTTTCCGCCAGGTCGCCGACCGCCTGGTAGCTTTCTTCGAACAGCCAGTCTGGCAAGCCGGCCAGGCGGGTGGCCAACTCGCGTAATACCTTGGTGGGCACCACTTGCCGGGGGCGGCCACCGGCGAGGAAATACACCGCCCAGGCGGCGTCTGCAGGTTCAGCGGCGGCGAAGTAGTCCTGCATGGCTTGCAGCTTGGCGTTGCTGGAAGTGGTGGCATCCAGGCGCGCGTAGAGTTCGGCAAAGGCCTTCATGCCGCTGGTTCCCCGACGTCTTCGTCACCGTATTCGGTTTGAAAGCCGCGAGCGTCCAGGCCGCGTTCGCGCAGATGGCGCACCAGCACATTGACCTGGCCGTGGGTGACCATCACCCGCTCGGCACCGGTTTGCTCGATGGCCCATAGCAGGCCCGGCCAGTCGGCGTGGTCGGACAGGACAAAACCACGGTCCACACCCCGGCGCCGGCGGGTGCCGCGCAGCAGCATCCAGCCGCTGGCAAAGGCATCACTGTAGTCGCCAAAACGGCGCAGCCAGGTGCTGCCGGCGGCGGAGGGCGGGGCCACGATCAGTGCCTGGCGCAGCAACGGATCGGCCTTGGCGATATCGCCGGCATATAGCGTGTCTGGAATACGCACGCCGGCCGCGCGGTACACCGCGTTCAAGGGTTCGACGGCGCCGTGTACGAGAATCGGCCCGATGCTGGCGTCGATACCATGCAACAGGCGCTGGGCCTTGCCGAAGGAATAGGCGAACAACACGCTGGCGCGGCCGGCGGCGGCATTGGCGCGCCACCAGGCATCGACCTCGGCAAAGACCTGCACCTGGGGCTGCCAGCGGTAGATCGGCAAGCCAAAGGTCGATTCGGTGATAAAGGTATGGCACGCCACCGGCTCGAAGGGCGTGCAGGTGCCATCGGCTTCGACCTTGTAGTCGCCGGACGCCACCCAGACTTCGCCCTCATATTCCAGGCGCACCTGCGCCGAGCCCAGCACATGGCCGGCGGGGTGAAAACTCAGGGTCACGCCGTGGTGATTGAGGCGTTCGCCATAGGCAAGGGTTTGCAGCGCGATGTCCTGGCCCAGACGGGAACGCAAGATGCCTTCGCCGGGCGCGGCCGCCAGGTAGCGCTGGTTGCCGGTGCGCGCATGGTCGCCATGGGCGTGGGTGATGACAGCGCGCTCCACCGGGCGCCAGGGGTCGATATAAAAATCGCCGGGCGGGCAATACAGGCCTTCGGGGCGGGCAACGATCAGCTCCAAGCGGGCAGCTCCATGCGAAGCACTTCTGCAGGGTGGGTAAGGCTAAGAGGTGCACACGTGGCATTAGGTTCGGGTGGTTTTACCACTGCCCGCGCCCTGGTGGCTGGCGCGGGCGGATGGTCAGGCCGCCGCCGGCTCGATTTCGGCGAACAGGTACACCAGGCAGAAACCATCCATGGGCATTACCGGGTTGCTCCAGATCATGCGCGTATGCCGCCCGCGTTCGGCAAATACCTCGGCCAGCAGGTCGGAGGCGCCGTCCAGGGCCTTGGGGTGATCGTGGAAATCGTCCGCCACATTCATGACCCCCTCCAGGCGGTAGATCTGTTTGACCCGGCCCAGGTCGCCGAGGGCGTCCTTGAGTTGGGCAATGGCATTGAGTGCCGCCAGGCGGCAGGCCGCATAGGCCTGTGGCAGGTCCAGTTCGCGGCCCAGACGGCCGTGGTACTGCAGCTCGCCATCGAGCCAGGGAAACTGCCCGGAGGTCATCAGCGTATTGCCGACAATGGCCCAGGGCACGTAGTGGCCGAGCGCCGCTGGTGGCGAGGGCAGGCTAAGGCCGGCGGCCGCCAGGCGTTGTTCCGGGCTTGGCGGGGCTGGCTGTGGCGCTTGCTGCAAGGGGGCCAGCCAGCGCGCCAGATAGTCGGGATGGCGTTGCAGCCAGTCAGCGGCGGCCTGGTCGGCGCCGAGCCCCAGGCGATTGGTGGCGTAATCGAGCTCGGCGACGATGGCATTGGACAAGCGAATACTGTCCAGCACCTGGATCTGCTGCTCGCTAAACAGCGCCAGGCGATCTTCACGCGCCAGCAGCACCGCGCGGTCCACCCCGCCGAGCAGGCCCTTGGGATCGTGCAGTTCGCGAATCCGGTGGCGGTGGTGCAGGAACTGCGGATGCCAGAGCGGCACCACGCCCCATTGCTGCTGGTTGACCAACTGCTCGTAGGCCTGGGTGCAGGACTCCTGGGTGCCGGTGTAAAAGCGGTAACCCGCCGCCTGCAAGCCGTACTCGGCCATTATCCGCAGGGAGAACCGGGTAATCCCGGCGCCCGCACCAATGCCG
Source organism: Pseudomonas sp. (assembly GCA_039207785.1). GTDB lineage: Bacteria > Pseudomonadota > Gammaproteobacteria > Pseudomonadales > Pseudomonadaceae > Aquipseudomonas. Next base: position 6,639 of record JBCECW010000202.1, read on the forward strand.
TGGATAGCGGTATTGATGCGCTGCAGCACCTCGGGCTTGGTCAGGTCGTCGATGCTGGATACATCGCTGGCCGGTACGTAATCCGGCACGCCCCATAGCGCATAGGGCTGGTAATGCAGGCCCAGTTCGCGGGTGGCCACCCATTGCTCCACGCGCTCCTTGTAAACCCCATGGCTATGGGGCAGCCAGGCTGAGGCGAGCATATCCAGCGCGCCTTTGGCCAATTGGGTGAAGTTGTCCTCATGCAGGGCGTAGCGG